>NZ_JBPFDN010000004.1:0-72939 GCF_059414985.1 Arthrobacter sp. SAFR-044
GACTCAACCCACTCGGCAGTCTCTTCCGGATCACGATCAGGCAGCTGGTTAGTCAACCCGCTGAGGATATGGGAGGTCTCTTCTCCTGCAGCCACGTCCAACCTCTCTTTGCGCGCATGAATCGGCGCACTCAGGCCAGGCAGGGTGACTGCCCGGCGTATATACGCCGTGTGCGACGTATCGGTTACAACAGCCCGGTCATGTGTGCCGGGCAGCTTCCTAGCGCTCCTGTGTCTGCACGGAGTCACATGGTTGTCGTCCGGCAGGCATAGTTGTCATCAGCCACTCTAGCCCTGACGGCAACACGATGCGTAGCTGCAGCCCGGGTGCTGCAGTTGTATTTCGTTCGTCATACTGGTTGTGTGACGAAAAGCCCCTGCGACGGGGGTGCCGCAGCCGGATGTGACGCAGAATATGCGCAGCTCAGGGGGCGGCAGCTTGAAGCGCAGGCACAAAGGGTGTTGGCTTGGGAGTAATGGAAATCACTATGCGCACCGCATATATGAGGTATTGGAGGAACACGTGAGCGAGGCCGACGCCGCCACTTCGGTAAATGTGGCGGAAAAATTGGGTTTCAAAAATGGGGATCTGATTCAGGAGTTCGGTTACGACGACGACGTCGATTTCGACTTGCGTGACGATATTGAGGACCTCACCGGTGCCGAATTGCTGGACGAGGACGACCATGAGGTAGCGGACGCAGTCATCCTCTGGTGGCGTGACGGCGATGGGGATCTGGTGGACAGCCTGATGGATTCGCTCACCACCCTGAGCGAAAACGGCGTTGTCTGGGTGCTTACCCCCAAGTCAGGCCGGGACGGCTACGTTTCGCCGGCGGAGATCCAGGAAGCTGCTCCCACGGCCGGTCTGCATGTCACCACCTCAGCCGGTGTCTCAAAGGACTGGAGCGCGGTCCGCCTGGTCAGCAGGAAGAACAAGTGACGGCAGCGGTTGAGGCCAACGCCGCAGCCGTTCCTTCAATAGGCGCTGCAGCCCCCGATTTTGAGCTGGCCAACCAATACGGCGAGCCCGTGAGGCTGTCCTCTTTCCGGGGACAAAATGTGGCGCTGGTCTTTTACCCCTTTGCGTTCTCCGGTATCTGCACCGGTGAATTATGCGAAATCCGGGACAATCTGGGCCTGTTCGAGGATTCAAATGCGGTGGTCCTGGGCGTGTCCGTGGACAGCAAGTTCAGCCTCCGCGCCTACGCGGCGCAGGAAGGCTACGCCTTCGACCTCCTGGCAGACTTCTGGCCGCATGGCGCCGTGGCGGATGCCTACGGCGTGTTCGACGCCGACAGTGGCATGGCAAAGCGGGCCACGTTCATCATCGATGGTGACGGCAGGATCCGCTACAGCGTGGTCAACCCCCGCGGCCAGGCACGCGACTTCAGCGAATACCGTGCTGCCCTGGCGGATCTGAAGCAGGCCTGAGGAAGCATGGCTGGGCAGCGGCGGGGGACAGGCCTGACCGGCTTTGCCAGTATGCCGCCGGTGGCCCCCGCTCCGCCGTCAGGCAGTGACCTCGAGGTTCTGGCCCGGATCCGCGACCTTCTCGCCGGCGCCCCCTTCGCCCTGCTGACGGGCGCCGGGCTGAGTACCGACTCCGGCATTCCGGATTACCGTGGTCCGGAGTCGCCGCCCCGCTCGCCCATGACCTACCAGGAGTTCGTCCGGGACCCAGCCAACCGGCAGCGGTACTGGGCCAGGAACCACATCGGCTGGTCCCACATGCGGCACGCAGATCCGAACCAGGGCCACTATTCCGCCGCTGAACTGGAGCGGCGAGGCTACCTCACCGGCCTGATTACCCAGAACGTTGACCGCCTGCACCAGGACGCCGGCAGCAGCAACGTGGTGGATCTGCACGGCAGGTATGACCAGGTGGTATGCCTGGACTGCCGGCGTACCTACTCCAGGCACCTGCTGGCAGGTGTCTTCGAAGAGCTCAACCCGGGCTTCCTTGAACGGGCAGCGGCCGGCGGACTGGTGGAAATGGCCCCGGACGCCGACGCCACCGTAGAGGACCAGGCCCTCATCACCAGCTTCGTGGTGGCCATCTGCCCTGCCTGCGGCGGCACGCTGAAGCCGGACTTCGTCTACTTTGGGGAAAACGTACCCAAGGACCGGGTGGAACGCTCGTACGCAATGGTTGACGGGGCTGCGGCCCTGGTTGTGGCCGGTTCGTCGCTGACGGTCATGAGCGGCCTTCGGTTCGTGAGGCACGCTGCCAAGGAATCCAAGCCGGTAGTCATCATCAACCGGGGCACTACCCGCGGCGATGACAAGGCAACCATCAAGCTTGAATCCGGTGTCAGTGAGGCACTGGATTACCTCGCCGCGGAACTTCCTGCCCTGTAGGGTTCCATGGATTCGCGTTTCCGGCCCCCCGTCGGGTAGAGTCTATGTTCGTTGGTTACGGCGGAACGGCCGGAAACCGCGTGATTTGGGTCTTTAGCTCAGCTGGTAGAGCGCCACGTTTACACCGTGGATGTCATCGGTTCGATCCCGGTAGGACCCACCAGGAAAAACCCCGGTTCACCGCCTTATGGCGGTGAACCGGGGTTTTTTGCTGTGCCGCTCACTCTGCCGCTCGCTGGGCCTGATTGTCGGTGCCTTGCCATAGCTTGCAGGAATGGAACAGATCATAGTGCACACAAACAGCGATGGAATGCCGACGGCGTTGCTCAGCCAGGGCAGGGAATGGGCCGTGGGTGCCGAGCCCGTGAGGTGGTTCGAGCGCATCAACTGGTGGGAAACCAGCCGCCGGATGCCCAAGGGCAGCAGCGGTGTGGACGTCGAAGTCCTGCAGGTGCAGGTCAGGCTGGGAAACAACGGCAGGTCGGCCCTGACCACCATGTACCTCCAGCGGGACGGACTGGGCGGCGGCTGGCAGTTGAGGGAACAAGTGGCCGGTGCTGCCTGGGAGGCCTGGCCCGGTGCGTAGGTCCGGGCATTGGAAAACCCTCCACCGCGACTATTGGGGGATGCCGCGGTGGAGGGCCTGGAATGAATATACCGTGAACTCCCGGAAACAAAAAGTCACGTGTCATGAAAGATTCACGGGCTCCCCGGCTCCGGCTGATGCTTACTGCCGAACCGGGATAAACACCCGCGGCTGTTCCGTCCAGGTATCGGCCATTTGCGACATGGTGCGCCGCATGATCCGGTCCGAAGCTTCACGCGCAGACACGGCGTCACCCCGGGCGATCGCCTCCGCCACATCCTCATGCCACTGCAGGGCAGCCTGATGGGGGTGGTCGGGCATCAGGCCGTGGACGGTGCGGCCTGTCAGGGTTTCCGCAACCTGGCCCATGAGGTTGGCAAACATCTCGTTTCCGGAACCTGAGAGCAGCAGGGAATGGAAACGGATGTCCAGCTCCAGGAAGCGGGTCACCTCGCCGTTGTTGCCGGCCTCCCGCATGGCCCGGGCTACGTCCACGAGCTCCATCCGCAGCGCCGCCGGAGCGTTCTGCGCGGCCAGCTCGGCAGCCGCAGGCTCCACGGCCGCGCGCAGCTCGGCAAGGGAGCGCAGCTGGGCGCCCCGTGCATTACTTGCCAGCCGCCACCGGATCACCTGGGGATCGAAAGGATTCCAGCGGCTGGCGGGCAGCACCCGGATCCCTACCCGCTTGGTGGTTTCCACCAGGCCCAGGGACTGCAGGACCCGGACCGCTTCCCGGATCACCGAACGGGATACTTTCAGCTCATCCTCCAACTGCTCCGCGAGCATCACGTGGCCCGCAGGGAGTTCCCCCGAGATGATCCGGGTGCCCAGATTGTCGATGGCACGGTGGTGGAGGCTGCTGGTCATGCTGCTAAGCCTAGTTGTTGGCAACCACGTGGCTGGCAGCAGGCCTGGACCGGAACCGACACAAACAGTCCCATTCCGTGGCTGCCACTTTCGCGTCACACCAAGAATATATATGCTTTATTCCGACCCCCTGATCTGCCCCGGTGACTTCCGTCCGCGGAAGCCGGCAGCCGAGGCGAACAATGAATTGGAGTTATTGATGTCTGCACACATCGGTGTCACCGGCCTCGCCGTCATGGGCGCCAACCTTGCCCGCAACCTGGCCCGCAACGGGTTCACGGTTGCACTGCACAACAGGTCCGTGGAGAAGACGGACGCACTGCTGGAAAAGCACGGCTCGGAGGGTCACTTCATCCGGACCGAAAGCCTGCAGGAACTGGTTGACTCCCTGGAGAAGCCGCGCCGCGTCCTCATCATGGTCAAGGCCGGCAAGCCCGTGGACTCGGTCATCGAGCAGCTGGAGCCGCTGCTGGAACCGGGCGACATCATCATCGACGCCGGAAACTCCCACTACGAGGACACCCGCCGCCGGGAGGCCGCGCTGGCCAAGAAGGACCTGCACTTCGTGGGCGTCGGTGTCTCCGGCGGCGAGGAAGGTGCCCTGAACGGCCCGTCCATCATGCCCGGCGGTTCCAAGGAGTCCTACAAGGCCCTCGGCCCGCTGCTCGAAAAGATCTCAGCGAAGGTCGACGGCGAGCCCTGCTGCGCGTGGATCGGCACCGACGGTGCGGGGCACTTCGTCAAGATGGTCCACAACGGCATCGAATACGCCGACATGCAGGTCATCGGCGAGGCCTTCGACCTGCTCCGCTCCGGCGCCGGCATCGAGCCCGCCGAGCAGGCAAAAATCTTCTCCGAGTGGAACAAGGGTGACCTGTCGTCGTTCCTGATCGAGATCTCCGCCGAGGTCCTGGGCCACGTTGACGCCAAAACCGGCAAGCCGTTCGTCGACGTCGTCGTTGACGCAGCAGGCCAGAAGGGCACAGGCCGCTGGACCGTCATCTCCGCCCTGGAACTGGGATCGCCGGTATCCGGCATCGCCGAGTCTGTCTTTGCCCGTGCCCTCTCCTCCCAGGCCGCACAGCGCAAGCTGGGCCAGGAGCTGCTGGCCGGCAACGAGGCCACGGTGGAAATCCCGGAGACGTTCGTCGAGGACGTCCGCCAGGCGCTCTACGCCTCCAAGCTTGTCTCCTACGCCCAGGGCCTGGACATGCTCACCTCCGCAGCCAAGGAATACGGCTGGGACCTGAAGCTGGACGAAATCGCGTCCCTGTGGCGGGCGGGCTGCATCATCCGCGCAGAGCTTCTCAAGGACATCACCAAGGCCTACGCCGCCGACGAGAAGCCGGCAAACCTGCTCTTCGCGCCGGCGTTCACCAAGGCCATTGCAGACGCCCTGCCGGCCTGGCGCCGCGTTGTTGCCACCGCTGTCCAGCTCGGCATCCCCGTGCCGGTGTTCTCGTCATCGCTGGCATACTACGACGGCCTCCGCCGCAAGCGCGTGGCCGCCGCCCTGATCCAGGGCCAGCGCGACCTGTTCGGCGCCCACACCTATGGCCGGATCGACACCGAAGGAACCTTCCACACCCTCTGGGGCGAGGACAAGTCCGAGGTTGAAGCGGTGGACACGCACTAGCACCTGCCGCCGCATGACAAAGGCGGGCAGGACTCCGGTAAACCGGGGACCTGCCCGCCTTTTGTTGTTCCTGCTAAACCATCAGATCCGGTACTCGATGTCGTATTCTGCCGGGTCCACCGCGGGCTTCGTTTCCCGCTGTGCATCACGGTGCCGCCACTTGGCGGGAACCCCGGTGATGATGGACTCCGGCGGCGCATCCTTGACCACCACGGCGTTGGCACCCACGGCGCTGTCCCGGCCGATGGTGATGGGCCCCAGGATCTTTGCGCCCGCACCGATGGTCACCCGGTCGCCGATGGTGGGGTGCCGCTTGATCCTGGCCAAGGAACGGCCCCCCAGCGTCACGCCGTGATAGATCATCACGTCCTCGCCGATCTCGGCCGTCTCGCCGATGACCACGCCCATGCCGTGGTCAATGAAGAAGCGGCGGCCAATGGTGGCGCCTGGATGAATCTCGATGCCGGTCCAGGACCTGCCCAGCTGCGACAGGAGCCGGGCCGGGAACCGCAGCTCCGGCTTCTGCCACATGCGGTGGGTCAGCCGGTGGATCCAGATGGCATGCAGGCCGGAATAGGCGAAAAAGTTCTCAAAAGAACCTCGAGCCGCCGGGTCATGGGAGCGGGCGGCGTCGAGGTCTTCCTTTAGTCTTGCGAAAAAGCCCACAAAGTTCTTTCTACAGGAAACGGGCGGACGGCGGACTGATCAGCCGCGGATGTCGTCATAGAGGACGGTGGAGATGTAACGCTCACCGAAGTCGCACACGACGGCCACGATCAGCTTGCCTGCGTTTTCCGGACGCTTGGCCAGCTCCAGGGCGCCCCAGACGATGGCGCCCGACGAGATGCCGCCAAGGATGCCCTCCTTGATGCCGAGTTCACGGGCCACGCGGACCGAATCCTCGAGGGTGGCGTCCAGGACCTCGTCATAGACATTGGTGTCCAGCAGTTCCGGGATGAAGTTGGCGCCCAGGCCCTGGATCTTGTGCGGGCCGGGGGCGCCGCCGTTCAGGATGGCGGAGTCCTTGGGCTCCACGGCGACGATCTGCACGCCCGGCTTGCGCTCCTTCAGGACCTGTCCGACGCCGGTGATGGTTCCCCCGGTGCCGATGCCTGCCACGAAGATGTCCACGGCGCCGTCAGTGTCGGCCCAGACCTCCTCGGCAGTGGTCTTGCGGTGGATCTCCGGGTTGGCTTCGTTGGCGAACTGCTGTGCCCAGATGGAGTTCTCGGTGTTGGCCACGATTTCCTGGGCCTTCTCCACTGCGCCGCGCATACCCTCGGATCCCGGGGTAAGCACAATCTCGGCACCGAAGGCGCGCAGCATGACCCGGCGTTCGGTGGACATGGTCTCCGGCATGGTGAGGATGACCTTGTAGCCGCGGGCCGCACCCACCATGGCCAGGGCAATTCCAGTGTTGCCGGAGGTGCCTTCGACGATGGTGCCGCCGGGCTTCAAGGCACCCGACTTTTCAGCGGCATCGATGATGGCCACACCGATACGGTCCTTGACGCTGTTGGCCGGGTTGTAGAACTCCAGCTTCACGGCAACGGTGGCGTCCAGCCCCTCGCTGAGCCGGTTCAACCGAACCAGCGGGGTCCCGCCGACCAGCTGCGTTACATCGTCATAGATCCGTGCCATGTAAATACGCCTATCTCTAAGGGGTGAATACTGAGGTCAGCCTAACGAGGCCGCGTAACGGTGGGCTAAGCGTTAAGCCATGCAGAGTAATATTTCCGTGCCTTGGCCAGCTTGGGGTTGATGATCACCTGGCAGTACCCCTGCTCCGGATGCTTGGCGTAGTAATCCTGGTGGAATTCCTCCGCCACATGGAACCGCGGCAGCCGGCTGACCTCGGTGACGATGGGATGCGTCCACAGCGCCTGGTTGCGGTCGATTGCTTCTTCGAACAGTATTTTCTCCTCGTCGGTTTCATAGAACATCGAGGAGCGGTACTGGGTGCCCACGTCGTATCCCTGCCGGTTCAGCGTGGTGGGATCGTGCAGGGCGAAGAACATGTCCAGGACAACCTCCGCCGGGATGATGTCCTCATCAAAGGTCACCGCCACAACTTCGGCGTGGCCCGTGGTTCCACTGCAGACCGAGTAGTAGTCCGGGTGGGGATCGTGCCCGCCGGTGTAGCCGGACACCACGGAGGTGACGCCCCTGGTCTTCTGGTAGACGGCGTCAAGGCACCAGAAGCAGCCTCCGCCAAGAACAAAAGTTTTCATGACCTCTTCAATGGTTGACGGCGCCGGAAGATTCCCCGGCAGCCCGCCGCGGTGCCGCAGAACAGCGGAGGCGGGAAGCCGATGGGGTAAAACTAAGACTATGGAACCTGTGGACACCGACGTTACCGGCCAGGCAGATCACGACGGCGGAGCCTCCTCCGACACGCCAGCTCCGGCCGGTTCCGGGGACGCCCCCACACTGGCCGAACTGCTGCTTGCGGTTGAGGAGCTGTGGCCGGAATCCTTGGCGGAGAACTGGGATGAGGTAGGGCTCGTGGCAGGCCACCCTTCCGCTCCCGTCACAAAGGTGATGTTTGCGGTCGATCCCACGCTGGAGGTCATCGAGGAAGCGGTTGAGTGGGGAGCGGAGCTGCTCATCACCCACCATCCCCTGCTGTTGAAGGGCGTCACGTCGGTGGCTGCCACGTCGGCCAAGGGCCGGGCGGTGCACCGGCTTATTGAGTCGGGGACGGCACTGCTGACCGTGCACACCAACGGGGACTCCGCCGTCGGAGGGGTCTCCGATGTCCTGGCTGACGCCCTGGGACTCCAGGACGTCGCCCCCCTGACCGTGGCGGCCAACGGGCTGCCGGAGGAAGGCATTGGGCGCGTGGGTGACCTCGCAGATGCCATGAGCCTTGGTGACTTCGCTGCGCGCGTCTTCGGAATCCTTCCGTCCGTAGCCGGGGGCGTGCGTGTTTCCGGCGACAAAGACGGCCTGGTGCGGCGCATCGCGGTCTGCGGCGGCGCGGGGGATTCGCTGTTCAACGAGGTGCGGGCCAGCAATGCCGACGTCTACGTCACCGCCGACCTTCGGCACCACCCGGCGTCGGAAGCGCGCGAGGCCGCCCTGAACGGTAGGCCCTACCTGGTGGACGTTTCGCACTTTGCCAGCGAATGGCTCTGGCTGCCTGCCGCAGCCGCGGCCCTGGGCAACGTCCTGGCCGACCAGGGCCACGACGTGGAGATCCTGGTGAGCACCACCAACAGCGACCCTTGGGACTTCATCCTCACTCCGGGCTAGAGTCTAGGAAGCGCCGGTTCGGTGCCCGGCCCCGGCCGGAAGGGATTTAGCGGAGGTAGATGTGGCCAAGGCAGCACCGGCGGAACAGTTGAAGTTGCTCGAACTGCAGGGCCTTGACGCCCGGTTGAAAGGCCTCGCCAACCGCCGCCGCACGCTGGAGAACGATCCCCGCATCAAGGACCTCGAGGCCGCCCTGTCCGTTGCCAACGGTGAACTCGGCGCAGCCAAGGTGGCCGTGCACGACGCCGAGGCCGCGCTGAAGCGCGC
The DNA here is from genome assembly GCF_059414985.1 of Arthrobacter sp. SAFR-044. Lineage (NCBI taxonomy): Bacteria > Bacillati > Actinomycetota > Actinomycetes > Micrococcales > Micrococcaceae > Arthrobacter > Arthrobacter sp. SAFR-044. The sequence continues at coordinate 8,972 of NZ_JBPFDN010000004.1, forward strand.
AGAGGCCGATGTCGAACAGGTCGCCGCACGCATCGAACGCGACGAAGCCAGGCTCAACAGCGGCACCGGCCTGTCCAAGGACCTGGTGGCGCTGCAAAAAGACATCGCGTCGTTGAACAAGCGGCGCTCCGACCTTGAAGACGTGGAACTGGAAGTCATGGAGCGGCTGGACTCGCTGCGGGAGCGGCAGGCGGCCCAGCAGCAGATTGTCGATGACATCCAGGGGTCCTTTGGAACCATCAGGGCCGAACTTGATGCTGCCCTGGCCGAAGTGGAAACGGAAGCGGCAGGGCTTCGTGGCCAGCGCACCGAATTTGCCCAAGGCCTGGAGGCGGGCCTGGTGGCGGTCTACGAAAAGACGTTGGCCAAGCGCGGAGTCGGTGCCGCCCGGCTCTTCCACGGGACGTCCGAAGCCTCCGGCATGAAGCTCAGCCCCGGTGACCTCGCCGAGATCAAGGCAGCTGCGGCTGACGACGTCGTTTTCTGCCCGGACTCCGGCGCCATCCTGGTCCGCTCGGACGAGTGGTCCTAAGCAGCCGGCATGCATCCTGCCGGGCGGTCAGCCCGGCAGGATGATGTTCAGGGCGTGCGGTTTGCGGGCGGTCCCCGGCACCAGCTCGGCCTGCCACTTTTCGCGGGCAGCCTTCAAAAGGTCCGACGCCGCGGCGGGGGCTTTCCCGCGGCGAACCAGCAGGTGCCGCGCCAGTTCGCCGCGGGTGTGCTTGGCGAAATGGCTCACCACTTTCCGCACTCCGCCGCTCTCGGTGAAGACATTCACCGAGACGGTCTGTTCCGGCGGCGGTGCCCAGGCCGCCGCATACGTGCTGGACCGGCAATCCACCACGAGGTGCCCCTGGGCTGCGGCGCCCAGGGTGTCGCCAAGCTGCGCCTTCCAGAAGGGAGCCAGCCGGCCGACGTCGGGCAGTGCCGTAGCCATGGAGAGCCGGTAGGCGGGGACGCTGTCGCCGAAGCGAATGGCACCCCACAGGGCTGACACCACCAGCACCGATTCATCGGCCTTGCGCCGCTGGGCCGGCGTCAGGCTCCGGTATCCCAGCGCGTCATACAGGACGCCTGAGTAGATGCTGTGCGCCGGTGCCGCGGGCTCGGCGTGCAGGCGCGTATTGCGTTCGACGTCGTCGCGCAGTGACGCCCCGACGCCCAGCAGGGCGAGGGCATCCTGATGTGCGCTGACCGTTCCCAACGCCTCAAGGACCTTGGCCCGGTACGGGTTGAGCTCCGGGAAGCCCAGGGCGGACCAGTCGACGGCGGGGCCGCGGAGCGCGGGTGTCTTGCCTTCGGAAGGGGGAAGCAGAATCAGCACCGTCCGATCCTACCGGCGGCAAAAGGGGTGCGTTGGCGCCGGTAGACTGGGACCCGGATGGGACAGCCAGACGGCCGCGCGCCACGCAAGTGGCTCGAGGAACGTCCGGGCTCCGCAGGGCAGGGTGGTGGGTAACGCCCACTCGGGGTGACCCGCAGGCCAGTGCCACAGAAAACAGACCGCCTGCATTTCCGGCCACGGCCGGGAAGGGCAGGTAAGGGTGAAACGGTGGTGTAAGAGACCACCAGCTTCCCGGGTGACCGGGAAGGCTAGGTAAACCCCACCCGGAGCAAGGCCAGACAGGACACGTTCGAGGGCTGCCCGCCCGAGTGTCCGGGTAGGCCGCTGGAGGGTGCCGGCAACGGTACTCGTAGATGGATGGCCGTCGCTCCCTTTCCGGTAACGGCAGGGGAGAACAGAACCCGGCGTATCGGCTGTCCCATCCTTAAACCGCCTTTGACCACACCCTATGCGTCGGGGATCCTGAATCGTGCCCGTTATTCCTGAAACCCGTCCCGCACCCGCAGGGGGCATTCCCGGCATCCGTTCACAGGTTATTGCCCTTGCCGGTTTCCTGGCTCTGTCCGCCCTGGCCTGGGTACTCGCCTCGGTTCCCATCATCCTTAACTCCAACGGCTGGTACGCGGGCTCACTGAAAGCGCCGTGGATGCCGCCGTCGTGGATGTTCCGCACCACCTGGATGGTGCTGTACGCGGGCGTGGCGGCGGCCGCCTGGCTGGTCTGGCGCAAAGGGCGCCTGTCCGGGGCTACCCTGGCCGGCTATGTGGTGCAACTGCTGCTCAACACAGCATGGCCGGCAACCTTCTTCGCCATGTATCCCATGCTTGGAGTGGTGGCCCTGTGGGTTGCCTTCGCGGTCATCTGTGCGCTCACCGCAACCCTGGCGTTCCTGATCCTGCGGTTCGGCCCGGTGGACGCCGCCGCCGGGTACCTGGTGCTGCCGTATTTTTCCTGGCTGGTGTTCTCCGCCAGCCTGAACCTCTACTCCGCTATCCACAACTGAGGGCAGCAGCCGCAGCAGCTTCGCGGCCTCCCGGGCCATGTGAGTGATTTCACGCAGCGCGGGCGTGCTCCCTGCAGCGCGCCAAATTAGAATGGATCCCGGACGCAGGAGTTCTACCGCCGAAAGTTGCGCCCGCAGCCGGCGGTTTTTCTTTGCACGCGATCCAGGTGCCTGGGGGCCATCCCTGCAGGCGCCGGTGCCCCTGGACATCATCAGGTGGCCTACATCCGTGTACGACGACGTACACGGCTGAACCGAGGAAGGTATTTCTGTGAGCCAGACGTCTGATTCTTGTCTTGATACGTGGATGGGCCGGGAGGCCCTCGCCGAGGCCATGATCCCGGTGATCGGCAGGCTGTACCGCGAAAACAACGTGGTGACCAGCATCCACGGCCGGAGCCTGATCAACAAGTCCACCATGAACATCCTCAAGGCGCACCGCTTCGCGCGCCGGATGAGCAAGGACGAACTGCTCCTGGAGGACACGGCGCCCCTGCTGAACACGCTGGCCGGACTTGAGCTTGGCGCCGCCGCGATCGACATCGCCCGCCTGAACCAGAAGTTCAAGGAAGAAGGCAACGGCGCCACCCTGGAGGAATTCCTCCGCGAAGAGCTCGCCGAGATCGTCGGAAAGCGCGGCGGCGACGACCGCACCAGCACCGACGTCGTCCTCTACGGCTTTGGCCGCATCGGCCGGCTCCTGGCCCGCCTCCTCATCGAAAAGGCAGGCGGCGGCCACGGCCTGCGCCTGCGTGCCATCGTGGTCCGACGGGGCTCCGACAACGACCTCTCCAAGCGCGCCAGCCTGCTGCGCCGCGACTCGGTCCACGGGTCCTTCGAGGGCACCATCCGCATCGACGAGGCCGCCAACACCATCACGGCCAACGGCGTCCAGATCCAGGTCATCTACTCGAACGACCCCGCCACCATCGACTACACCGCCTACGGCATCAACAACGCCCTGGTGGTGGACAACACCGGCCGCTGGCGCGACGCCGAAGGCCTGTCCCAGCACCTGCAGAGCAAGGGCGTCGCCCGCGTCCTGCTGACCGCACCGGGCAAGGGTGAGCTGAAGAACATCGTCCACGGCATCAACCACCGGGACATCACCGACACGGACAAGATCGTCTCCGCGGCGTCCTGCACGACGAACGCCATCACCCCGGTCCTGAAGGCCATCAACGACAAGTTCGGCGTGGTCCACGGCCACGTCGAAACCGTCCACTCCTTCACCAACGACCAGAACCTGATCGACAACTTCCACAAGGGCGACCGCCGCGGCCGCTCCGCTGCACTGAACATGGTCATCACTGAAACCGGTGCCGCCAAAGCAGTGGCAAAGGCCCTGCCCGAACTCCTGGGCAAGCTCACCGGCAGCTCCATCCGCGTCCCCACCCCGGACGTATCCCTGGCCATCCTGAACCTCACCCTTGAAAACGGCACCACCAAGGACGAGGTCAACAACTACCTGCGCGAAATGTCGCTGCACTCCGACCTGCGCAAGCAGATCGACTACATCGACTCGCCCGAGGTCGTCTCCACGGACTTCGTGGGCTCCCGCCGCGCCGGCATCGTGGACGGACTGGCCACCGTGTCCACCGACAAGAACCTGGTGCTCTACGTCTGGTACGACAACGAGTTCGGCTACAGCTGCCAGGTGGTCCGCGTCATGGAAGAGATGGCAGGCGTGAACCCGCCGTCGTTCCCCGCCAAGGAAAGCGCGGCCGCCCTGGCCGCGATCGCCGTCTAGCCAAATCCGCCGGCATCCTGCGAATTCCCGGCTGATTCTCTGGAATCAGCCGGGAAACGGGACCACACTGGTGGCATGGACAACGAATCGACACTTCAGCACGAAACCACCCTCGAGCACGCACTGGACGTGGCCAAAGCCAACCATAAGGAAGCCGTGCGGCTGCTGGAACGCGCCCGTGCCGCCCAGAAAACCGGCGACGTCACCGATGAGCGGGTGCGCCAGCTCGAGAACCTGCTGGCCATCGCGGAAGAAGACCTGAGAAGGGTCACCAGGGAACAGTAACCCGCCGGCCGCACGGCCTTGTGACCCATCACTCGTCCCCAACAGTGTGGATATCAGCGGCCGGGCGTGCCCTTTGTCCTAGGCTCTTGGGGTGCCTGACTTTCGCCTCCCGGCGCCCGCCCCGTGACCATCAGCTGGTCCGCCTACCGCCGCGCACGCCGCCGTTCGCGGCAGGCCTGGGCGCTTCTTGCCGCCGCCGCCGTATCCATCATTGCCGCGCTGTTCTGGTTCTTCACCGCTGGCCAGTTCGCGGCCGGCGGACCCGCGGGGGACGGGCCAACGGAAGCTCCGGTCTTCGACGCCGCCTGGATGAAACCGGTCCAGGAGCCCAATCCGGTGCCGGGCGGCAGTGCCCTCGCGGCCCTGGACGGCCTGGCCGTGAAGGGCAGGGCGCCCAACACCGATTACAGCCGGGAAGCCTTCGGCCAGGCATGGCTCGATGTTGACCGGAACGGCTGCGACACCCGCAATGACATACTTCGCAGGGACCTCGCTGATGTTGTCTTCTCCGAGGGATCGTCCTGCAAGGTAACGGCCGGGCACTTCCGGGAACCGTATACAGGCCAGGACGTCGATTTCCGGCGCGGTTCCGACAGCAGCCGTGCGGTCCAGATCGACCATGTGGTGGCACTGGGTGATGCCTGGCAAAAGGGCGCCCAGCGGTTGGGTCCGAAGGAACGCCAGAGCCTGGCAAACGATCCCCTGAACCTTATCGCCGCGGACGGCGCCGCCAACCAGCAAAAAAGCGCGGGGGACGCCGCCACCTGGCTGCCGAAAAACACGGCGATCCGCTGCCACTATGTGGCCCGGCAGATTTCCGTGAAGGCTGCGTACGGGCTCTGGGTGACGGACGCCGAAAAGGACGCCATGAAGCGCGTCCTTGCCTCCTGCCCCCAGCAGCAGACCGTCACCGCAGGCTGAACGGCATCCGCCAGGCAGGGGCCAGTGGCGTCAGTGGCCGAACGGATCCGGGTCAACGCCGGGCATCCACGTCAGCCCCGGCACGCCCCAACCGTTCTTTTTGGCCTGCTTCATGGCCTTGCGGGAATACCGGTCCATCAGCCGGTTGACGTAGAGCTTGCCGTCCAGGTGGTCATACTCGTGCTGGATGACCCTGGCAAACCAGCCCGTCGCCTCGAATTTGACCGGTTCCCCGAACTCGTCGAAACCTTCCACCCGGGCCCATTCGGCCCGCTTGAGCGGATACTGTTCGCCCGGGAAGGACAGGCAGCCCTCTTCCTCCTCGTCCGGGTCAGGCGCAGCACCGGAGACCTTGGACAGGGTCAGGACGGGATTCACCAGGACGCCGGCTGGGGGAGCGCCGTCGTCGTTGGCGTACTTGTAGACGAAGATCCGCTTGCCGACGCCGACCTGCGGGGCGGCGAGCCCTACCCCGTTGGCGGCGTCGTTGGTTTCGAACATGTCGGCAATCAGGGTGCGCAGTTCGTCGTCGAAGACCTCCACCTCGCTGGCCCGGCGGTGCAGGACGGGCTCGCCCCAGATGGTGATCGGCAGAACAGTCATATCAGTAGTCCTTCGGCTTCGCGGTGTCCCCGGCTGCAATGCACGTACCCGGCAGGGCACGAAAAAGGAGGCCGCACCGGATATCCGGTGCGGCCTCCTTTGTTGACGGCTGAATGTGCCGCCCCGTGAGGGTGAGCGACGGGGGTTGAACCCGCGACCTCCTGGACCACAACCAGGCGCTCTGCCAACTGAGCTACGCCCACCATGTGCCTCAAGGGAAATCCACCGGAGCGGCTCCCTGGAAACGCAACTCAAATAGCTTACCTGCTCGGAAGGGGTGCTTTGTCCACTTTCTGCGATTTGAAGCAAAATTTCATCAAACGTGGCGCAGATTACTCTTCGGACTGTCCCGCGGCGTCCGCGCTGGTGATGCCCTTGGCGATCTTCTGGGCGGTGGCACTGTCCGGTCCGGGTGCTGGGACGAACACTGCCTCGCGGTAGTACCGGAGTTCATCGATGGAATCCTTGATGTCTCCCAGTGCACGGTGGCCGCCCTTTTTCGCCGGCGACTGGAAGTACGCCCGGGCGTACCAGCGGCGCGACAGCTCTTTGATGGTGCTGACGTCGATGACCCGGTAGTGCAGGTGCTCCACCACGGCAGGCATATCGCGGGAGAGGAACACCCGGTCGGTTCCCACCGAGTTGCCGCCCAGCGGCGCTTTGCGCGGATCGGGAACCCAGGTGGAGATGTATTCCATGACCGCGGCCTCTGCTTCTGCCATCGTCCTGCCGTGCGGCAGTTCCGCCAGCAGCCCCGACTTGGTGTGCATGTCACGGACGAAGTCGGACATCTGGGCCACCGCGGCGTCGTCGGGTTTGATGACGACGTCGACGCCGTCGCCCAGGATGTTGAGCTCTGAATCAGTGACCAGTGCCGCCACCTCGATCAGGGCGTCGTTTTTGATGTCCAAGCCGGTCATTTCGCAGTCGATCCAGACGATTCGTTCGTTAGATATAGGCACCGGACCAGCCTACCGTTACACGTCCGTGAGCCCTGCCGATGCTAGGATTTCGGGTACGCGGCGGGTCGCCCTTCCGCCTTTTAATCGTGTCCCGGCCGGCCTGCGCGGGCCCCTGGGTGAACCGCGGAAAACGCATGAAGATTGGACAATCCTGAGATGACGGCGCCTGTGCCCGCAACGGGGGAGATGGCGGCCGCCGGCAGTGCCGGAGCGGGCAGTGCCGAGGTGGACAATCCGCGCTCACCCCTGCTTGCCGGCTTCCTGGGCTCCATGTTCATGATGATTGGCTCCATCGGTGTGGGCTGGCTGGCCCCTGTCTCGGAGCTGCGCCGGATGCCCGTCTTCATCTGGATGCGCACCGAGGCCCCCGGAGTGGCGCTGTCCATCGTCCTGGTGGCAGTGGGAGGCATGCTGCTGGTGCGTGCCTGGCTGCGGCTTGGCCAGAAAGTGCGCGTGTGGGGCGAAGAAGCCCGGCGGGCAACCCTGTCCGCAGTGGTGGCATGGGGACTTCCCATGATGTTCAGCGTGCCGTTGTTCAGCCGCGACGTGTATGCGTACATCGGGCAGGGGCGCCTGATGGTGGAGGGCTTCAACCCATACGAAAACGGCATTTCCGCCCTGTCCAACTACTTCCAGCTGGGCGCCGACAAGATGTGGACCGAGGCCCCGGTTCCGTACGGCCAGCTGTTCCTGTGGATCGAGCAGTTCGTGGTCTGGGCCACCAACGTCCAACCGGAGGCATGTGTCATGCTCTTCCGGCTGGTGGCGCTGGCCGGAGTGGTCCTCTGCGTCATCTACGTGCCCCGGCTCGCCGAACTGCACGGCGTGAATCCCCACCGGGCCCTCTGGCTGACCGTGGCCAACCCGCTCTTCCTGACAAACTTCATCGCCAGCGTCCACAACGACTCCCTGATGATCGGGCTTGCCTTGGCCGGGCTGTACTACTCCGCGACACGGCGCCAGGTCCGCGGCATCGTGCTGGTGACCCTGTCCATCGCGGTGAAGCCCATCACCATCCTCTTCCTGCCGTTCATCGGACTCCTGTGGGCAGGCAGGAATGCAGGCTGGCTCCGGAAAGTGGCGTATTGGGCGCTGACAGCGGGCCTGAGCCTGGTGCTGCTGACCGCAATGAGCATGGTCAACGGGTTCGGCTTCGGCTGGATCAACGGGCTATCGGCACCGGGCAGCATTTCCATCTGGTACGCCCCGGTGGGCCTGACTGGCATGGTGGTGGGGTCCCTGGCCAACGCCTTCGGCCTCGACGGATCGGTCCCGGCAGGCTGGGTGTTCGACGCCGGGAAGCTGCTTGCCGTGGGCATCGCCGGTTGGCAGATCCTGAGGGGTGACTATGACCGCCTTATGCGCCGCCTGACGCTCGCCCTGGCCGCCGTGGTCCTGCTGGCCCCCATCATCCAGGCCTGGTACGTCGTCTGGCTCATACCGCTCTTTGCCGTGACGGGCATCAGGAACGACTGGCAGGTCAAGGCACTGTACTTCGTGGTGTCCTTCTTCATGATCTACGCCATTTCGGACCAGTTGGACGTTTTCCCGTACCTCCAGACCCAGGACCTCGGCTTCGCCCTCGCCCTGGCCCGCGTTGCCGCGGCGCTGACCGCCCTGCTCTTTGCCCTGTACCTGATCTTCTGGGACCCCGGCACCCGCAGGCTGTTCCGCAAAACGCACCAGCCCGTCGTCGAACGTCCCGTGATCTAGCGGCCGCTATTGCCGTGCGGCCCCGCCGCCGATCCTGCGCAGGGCCTCCCTGCGGGACAGCGGACTCATGGCGTCCCGGTGCCGGGCGGCGAACGCCTCCACCCACTGCGGCGCGGTCTTGGCATACTCGCGCAGCGCCCAGCCGATCGCCTTGCGGATGAAGAACTCCCGGTCCGCAAGGTTCGGCTCGATGACGGCGCCGAGCAGCTGCGTGTCGGTGGCCGCCTTGGCGCGCAGCTGCGCTGTGATGGCGGCCCTGCGGATCCAAAGGTCCGGGTCCTGGCTCCACTGCCGGAGGAGCCTGGACATTTCCCCTGGGTGCGCCTGCAGCAATGTGCAAATCCGGCCGGATACGCCATCGGCAAAGTCCCACCACGCGCCTGTCCGGATGATTTCCTCGTAAGCGGGAATCATGTCCAGGTCCGCGGCCACCAGCCGGTCCGCCGTCAGGTCGATCGCAGCGTACTTTTCCTCGCGGAACGTGGAGGTGCGCCACAGGTCCAGGACCGTGGCGCGCAGCTGCGCCGCGGACTGCGGCGGATACGTCCGCGCCGCCTGCGCCACGACCCGCCGCACCCCGGGCACCCGTACGCCCAGCGATGGGAGCGCCGACTTCATGTAGGCCTGCGCTTCCGCGGCGCGTGCAGGGTCGGCGATCTCCCGGAGCGCACCCCTGATGGAGGCAATAAGGTCCTGGTCGGCGGCCGTGTCCATGGGGCAACTTTAGCCAGCTGAAGACTGTATCGGTGGGGTAGGCTGGTGAGCGCTAACACACTACGACGCAGAGGGAACCATGCCAGGAACCGAAGTCCACCTTGCCCACGGACCCTACTCCGCCGTCGTCACCCTTCGGGGCGGGGCGCTCCGCGAGCTGCGCTGCGGGGACAGAGACCTGGTGGTGGGCTTTGGCCCCGACGGCGCTGTGCCCGACTACCGCGGCGTCATCTGCGCGCCCTGGCCCAACCGGCTCGCGGACGGCACCTACTCCTACGGGGGTAGGTCCTATGCCGCCGCCGTCAACGAGCCGGAGCGCGGCGCTGCCCTGCATGGCCTTGCCATCCACAGGACATGGGAAGTCCTGGAAGCAGCCGCGGACCGCGCCGTCCTGGGTTGCCGCATTCCGGCCGGCCCGGAGTACCCCGGGGACCTGGAACTGGCCGTCACCTACACGCTCTCCGGTGACGGGCTCCGTGGGACGGTCCGGGCGGCCAACACCGGCGCCCTTGCCGCGCCTTACGGGGTGTGCCCCCACCCCTACCTGGTGGCAGGGCCGTCCCCGCTGGACGACTGGTCGCTTGAACTTCCGGCCGCCGCCTACCTGGAGGTAACCCCTGACCGGCTTCTGCCCGTGGGCATGCGGCCGGTGGATGGGGATGCCTTCGACTTCCGTTCGCCGCGGCGGCTGGGGCCCGTGAAGATTGACCATGCCTTCACGGACATTGCCCGGGACGGTGCCGGCCTGGCCCGGGTACGGGTACTGGACCCGTCAGGTACAGGGGTGGAACTCGAATGGGGCACTGAGTGGCCCTGGGTCCAGGTGCACACCGGTGACAAGCCCGTCGGCCCGGACCGGCTGGGCCTGGCTGTTGAACCTATGACGTGCCCGCCGGATGCCCTGCATTCGGGCACGGACGTGATCCATCTGCTGCCCGGCAAGTCCCATGAGGCAAGCTGGACCATCCGGGCGCTGGGCTAGGCGGGCGCTCGGCTAGCTGCGGCCGTCCGTGGCGGCCCCGGTGCGTCTGTCCGTCCACCCAGCGCGCTGCAGCCAAGCCTCACACAGTGCGGTCCACTGCCCAGGTCCGGGCTGGTCCGCGGCAAGCCCCAGCCCGTGCCGTCCCGCCGGGAAGACGTGCAGTTCGGCGGGAACGCCGGCGGCAAAGAGCGCCCTGGCATAGTTCAGGCTGTTGCTCACTGGAACGGCGTCGTCGTCGGCCGTATGCCAGAGGAACGCCGGCGGCGTCAGGGGCGTCACGTTCAGCTCCGGCGAGAGCGCCGTCAGAAGGTCCGACGGCGGCGCGTCGCCAAGGAGGTTTACCACGGATCCCTGGTGCGTTTCGTGGGTCAGTGATGCAACCGGGTAGCAAAGCACCGTAAGGTCCGGGACTGCTGTGGGAACGTCAAGGTCCCGGTTTCCCGTGGCAGCTGCCGTGCTGAGGGTGGCCGCCAGGTGGCCGCCGGCGGAGAACCCCAGGACGCCGACGCGCTCCGGGTCCACGGCCAATCCGTGCTCTCCATTCCTGATGTGGAGCATGGCCTCCTTGGCGTCCTCCAAGGGGGCGGGGTGCCGGTCAGGGGCCACCCGATAGCGGAGGACGAAAGCATGGACGCCCAGGGACGCCAGCCATTCGGCAACGGGCTCTGCTTCGTGGTCGGCCTGCCGGGCATATCCTCCGCCCGGCAGGACCAGGATGGCGGGCCGGGCACCGGCAGCTTCCGGACGCGCCGGAACTGCCGTTAGTCCCCGTGGCACCATCAGGCAGCCGCTTCGGTGCTGCGCCGCAACGTGACCTCGCCCGTGATGCCACCGTGTGAAGTGCCTTCCGGTCCGTCGCCGTCCTCGCCGTCCCCGCCGGCCGGCCGCCGTTCCGTAGCCCGCGTGGCCAAACGCCCGATGTCCTCCAGCGGCAGGCGGACGGTGGAAAGGGCCGGCCGGAAGTCGCGGAGGGTTTCAATATCGTCGAAGCCGGCGATGGCTGCGTCACGGGGGATCCGGAGCCCCTCCGACCGCAACGCTGCCGCGGCCCCGATGGCCATCACGTCATTGACGGCGAAGATGCAGAGTTTTGGTGCCGCGGCGTCCCCGCCTTCAGGCTGCCTTGCCCTGATCCGGGCAGCCAGTTCAAGCCCAGCCTCATATCCGCCGGACCGGTTGAACGCGCTGCGGAGCACTTCCGCCCGCCGGCGCCCGGCCCGCTCCAGTCCTTCCTGGAAGCCGCGGACCCGGTCATCGGAGGTCAAAAGACCATCGGGTCCGCCGACAATGACGAACTCCCCATCCCAGCTGCCCGCGAGTTCGGTGGCAAGCCGGCCAGCGAGCTCCTGGTTGGGGACTTTCACCACGTGGTACCCCTCGGGAGCAGTCGCACCCGCCACGGGATGGCCCACTACGGCCACCTGGCCACCGTTACGGCAGTACCGGTCAAGTTCGGCTGCCAGCTCGGCGTTGCCGTCCTTGTCCTCCTCACGGCACGAGCGGGACCCGGCGATCACGATGGAGTCTGCACGCCGGGCCGCGAAGGCGGCCACCGCTTCCTTCTCCTCCGCCGGACCGCCGCCGGTGGTGGCAAGCAGCACCATCTTGCGCTGTTCCCGTGCGGCTTCCTGGACACCGCGGGCGATGGCCGCGAAGTAGGGGTCGGCGATGTCATGGACGATCAGTCCGATGAGGCCGGAACTGGATTTCGCCAGCCCCTGGGCCTGGGCGTTGGGGATGTAGCCGAGGGACTCGGCCGCCTGCCGGACCCGTTCGGCAATGTCCTTGCCGGGCGTGCGGGCGGATCCGTTCAGCACGCGGGAGGCCGTGGCGGGGGAAACGCCGGCAAGGCGGGCCACCTCGGTAAGGGTACTTGCGGCCACTGCATCTCCTGGTCTTGTACGGGCTCGAAGGCTGATCACATTATGTCAGTTCAAACTACTTCCGGAAAGCGCTTGCCAAGTGTCACCGCGCCGTGCATCATGGAAGCAGCGGGAACGCGCTTTCCCGAACCGCTTGACTACATTGCTCACTCACCGTGGAGGACACATGGGCTTCGAAACCAAAACCATCCGTATCGCCATGAACGGCATCACCGGCCGGATGGGCTACCGTCAGCACCTGCTGCGCTCCATCCTGCCCATCCGCGATGCCGGCGGCTTTACCTTGGCGGACAGTACCCGGGTCCAGGTTGAACCCATCCTGGTGGGCCGCAATGAGGCCAGGATCCGCGAGCTTGCCGAGAAGCACAAGGTCGCCGAATGGACCACCGACCTGGATGCCGTGATCAACGACCCCACTGTCGACGTCGTTTTTGACGCGTCCATGACCAGCCTCCGCGCCGCCACCCTCAAGAAGACCATGCTGGCAGGCAAGCACATCTTCACGGAGAAGCCCACCGCGGAAACGCTGGAAGAGGCCATCGAGCTGGCCCGCATCGGCAAGGAGGCCGGCGTTACTGCCGGTGTCGTGCACGACAAGCTCTACCTCCCGGGCCTGGTCAAGCTCCGCCGCCTGGTGGACGAGGGCTTCTTCGGCCGCATCCTCTCCATCCGTGGCGAGTTCGGTTACTGGGTGTTCGAAGGCGACATCCAGGCAGCACAGCGCCCGTCCTGGAACTACCGCAAGGAAGACGGCGGTGGAATGACCACGGACATGTTCTGCCACTGGAACTACGTCCTCGAAGGCATCATCGGCAAGGTCAAGAGCGTCAATGCCAAGACCGCCACCCACATCCCCGCCCGCTGGGACGAGGCAGGCAAGGAATACAAGGCCACTGCCGATGACGCCTCCTACGGCATCTTCGAACTCGAGACCCCGGGCGGCGACGACGTCGTCGGCCAGATCAATTCCTCCTGGGCAGTGCGCGTCTACCGTGACGAACTGGTGGAATTCCAGGTGGATGGCACGCACGGTTCAGCCGTGGCCGGCCTGAACAAGTGCGTCGCCCAGCAGCGCGCCCACACGCCCAAGCCGGTCTGGAACCCGGACCTGCCCGTCACCGAGTCCTTCCGCGACCAGTGGCAGGAAGTTCCCGCCAACGCTGAGCTGGACAACGGCTTCAAGCTCCAGTGGGAAGAGTTCCTCCGCGACGTGGTCGCTGGCCGCGAACACCGCTTCGGCCTGCTGTCCGCCGCCCGAGGGGTCCAGCTCGCCGAACTCGGCCTCCAGTCCAACGACGAACGCCGCACTATCGACATCCCGGAGATCACGCTCTAATGACTTCCCTTATCCTTCCCTCCTACGACGGCGGCACCAGGGAGTACCGGCTCCAGGGCGCCACGCCCTGGGCCCGCCCCACCGCGCCGCTCACCGCCCGGAGGGCCTACGCTGCAGCCCACGTCATCCCCGAGGTCCTCGCTGACAACACCCCGGGAGCCCCGGCCCGGCTCGACTGGGATGCCACCATGGCCTACCGCCACGAGCTCTGGTCCTACGGCCTGGGCGTCGCCGACGCGATGGACACCGCCCAGCGCGGCATGGGCCTGGACTGGGCCGCCACCCAGCAGCTGATCAAGCGCACCGGCGTGGAAGCTGCCTCGGTAGTCGCGGCCAACAACCCGGCCACCGCCGGCAAGTCGGTCCGTGACCTGGTTTCCTGCGGGGCCGGCACTGATCAACTGGACCTGGACGCCCTGCCCGCAGGCGAAGCCGGACTCAAGGCAGTCCTGGAGGCCTACCGCGAGCAGATCGCCGTGATCACCGAAGCCGGCCCCAAGGTTATCCTCATGGCGTCGCGCGCCCTGGCCAAGGTGGCCCGCGGACCCGAGGACTACCTCAAGGTCTACTCCACGCTGCTGCAGGAAGTTGACCAGCCGGTGATCCTGCACTGGCTGGGCACCATGTTCGACCCCGCGCTCGCCGGCTACTGGGGATCCGACGACGTTCCCGTTGCCACCGAAACGTTCCTGGGCCTGATCCGGGACAACGCGGACAAGGTGGACGGCGTCAAGGTCTCGCTGCTGGACGCCGCCCACGAGGTGGCCCTGCGCGCAGCACTCCCCAAAGGCGTCCGGCTCTACACCGGGGACGACTTCAACTACCCGGAGCTCATCGACGGCGACGGCAGCCACCACTCCGATGCGCTGTTGGGCATCTTCGCTGCGATCTACCCGGCCGCGTCGGTGGCCCTGCAGAACTACGACGCCGGCAACGCCGCCAGGGCGCGCGAAATCCTGGACTCCACCCGTGAACTGGGAAAGCACATCTTCAGCGCCCCCACCTTCTACTACAAGACCGGCATCGCCTTCATGTCCTGGCTCAACGGCAAGCAGCCCGGCTTCCAAATGGTGGGCGGGCTGCACTCCGGGCGCTCGGTCTGCCACCTGTCCAGGACCTTCGAACTCGCCGACCAGGCGGGTCTGCTGAGGGACCCGGCACTGGCTGCCTTCCGGATGTCCGACTACCTGCGGATCAACGGGGTGGGAGTATGACCACCGAATCAGGAACGTCCGCGTTCTCCCGCCTCTCCATCAACAGCGCCACCACCAAGAAGTGGACCCTCGCCGAAGTGGTTGAGGGCTGCGTCAAGGCCGGCATCCCGGCCATCGGGCCCTGGCGCGACCGCGTAGCGGAAGCCGGCCTGGACAAGGCGGCGCGCCTTATCAAGGACGCCGGACTGCGCGTCTCCTCCCTGTGCCGGGGCGGCTTCCTTACCGCAGCGGACGCTGAGGGGCAGGCCGCGGCCCTGGCGGACAACCGCGCCGCCATCCTCGAGGCCGTGGCCCTGGATACCCGGGAACTGTTCCTGGTGGTCGGCGGCCTGGCTCCGGGGGAGAGGGACGTGGTGGCAGCCCGGCAGCGTGTGGCCGACCGGCTCGCGGATCTCGTCCCCTTTGCCGAGGAGAACGGCGTCCGCCTGGTCCTGGAGCCGCTGCACCCGATGTACGCCGCGGACCGGGCGCTCATCTCCACCCTGGGCCAGGCCCTGGACCTCGCGGCGCCGTTCGAGTCCGCAACGGTGGGCGTCGCCTTCGACACCTTCCATGTCTGGTGGGATCCCGAACTGAAAGCACAGATCGAACGCGCCGGCCGGGAACACCGGATCGCCTCTTACCAGGTGTGCGACTTCAACATGCCCATCGCCGCAGACCCGCTGCTCTCCCGGGGATACATGGGCGACGGCGTGGTGGACTTCGCCACGATCGGCGCCTGGGTGCGCGACGCCGGGTACACCGGCGACATCGAGGTGGAAATTTTCAATCAGGAGATCTGGGACACGGACGGAAACACCGTCCTGGCCACGGTCAAGGAGCGGTACGCGGAGCTTGTCCTGCCGTACGCCTGACCTGATGCAAGACCGCAGGCTCCTGCCACGTTTTTCCAACACAGCTGGCAGGAGCCTGCGCCCCACATGAAGGGACCCGGACCATGGGTGGTATTCCCACCGTTGGTCCGGGTCCCTTCTCCTGGGCACCGTTTTGTTGCTGCCTTAGGCGTACAGCGAGGCGAACCTGCGGTACCGGGCCAGCACGCCGGCGTCGTCCGTTCCCAAAGGAAGGTCGACGGCGGCTGCCGCCCACGCAGGGAACCGTCCAGTGAGTGCCGCCGCAGCCTGGCGCGCGGCGCCGTCGGCAACGTACTCGCCCGGCTGGGGCACCGTGACTGCCGTTCCCAGCAGGCGTGCTGCCACATGCTGCACGGCTGCCGACTGGGCGCCGCCGCCCACCAGGAGGATTCGCCGGGCGGACACGCCCTGGGCCTGCAGGGCCGCCAAACCGTCGGCGAGGGAGCACACCACGCCTTCGACGGCGGCGCGCGCCAGGTTGGCGGGCGTGTAGTTGGCCCGCGTGATGCCGTGCAGAGAGCCGGTGGCATCGGGCAGGTTGGGCGTCCTCTCCCCATCGAAGTAGGGGACCAGCGTGAGGCCGTCCGCCCCGGCCCCGGCGGACAATGCCAGCTGGTTGAATTCCGGCAAATCCACCCCAAGCAGGGCCGCGGTGGTATCGAAAATGCGGGTGGCATTCAAGGTGCACACCAGTGGCAGGTAATGGCCGGCGGCGTCGGCGAATCCCGCCACCAGTCCCGAGGCATCGGCCGCAGGTTTATCGGAGACCGCAAAGACGGTACCCGAGGTGCCCAGTGACATCACCACGTCGCCCAGTTTGGCGCCTGCTCCCAGGGCGGCGGCGGCATTGTCTCCGGCGCCTGCGGCCAGCAGAGCACCCTCCGGCGTCTTTCCCGCCGCTTCCAGCGGTCCCAGGACCTTGGGAAGGACGGGCACGTGCCCAAGGGCCACGGCCAGGACGTCCGGAAGGTAGGTGCCCTCCGCCGTCGAGTAGTACCCGGTTCCTGACGCGTCCGAGCGGTCAGTTGCCAGGGCGGCCAAGCCCTCCGCTCCGCTTCCCGGTCCGAATCCGGCCAGCCGCCAGGTAAGCCAGTCGTGCGGCAGGCAGACGGCGGCCACCTTCGCTGCGTTGTCCGGTTCGTTCTCCGCCAGCCAACGCAGCTTGGTCAGTGTCAGGGACGCGACCGGGACGGTGCCGGTGGTGCGTGCCCAGTACTGCGCGCCGGCGGCGGGATCGCCGCCGCCGGCACTTGCGATGAGTTCTGCGGCTGCGCCGGCGCTGCGGGTGTCGTTCCACAGCAGCGCCGGCCGGATCACCGCGCCGTCACTGTCAAGGCAGACCATGCCGTGCTGCTGGCCACCGACGGAGACCGCGCTGACGTCATCGAGCCCGCCGGCGTCCGCCACGGCCTTCTGCAGGGCCGTCCACCAGTGGTCCGGGTGCACTTCCGTGCCGTCCGGATGGGTGGCCCGGCCTTGGCGGACGAGCGCTCCGGTGTCCGCGTCGCGGATGACCACCTTGCACGACTGGGTGGAGCTGTCGATGCCTGCGACGAGAGCCATGGCCTAGCGGGCGCCCAGGAGGTGCTCGATGGCGAGCTGGTTGAGGCGGACGAACGCGAAGGAGCGCTCCGCGGCCTTGTCGGCGTCGAAGTCCTCGAAGGCGGCCGCGTCCGCCAGCAGGTCGGCGGTGCTCTCGCCGGCGGCGAGGGTGGTTTCGCCGAGTTCGAAGACGCCTGAAGCCTTGAGGGCTTCCTGGACCTGGGGGTCGGCGCGGAAGGCCAGGGCGCGTTCCTTCAGCAGCAGGTACATGGCCATATTGGCCTTGGCGGATTCCCAGACGCCGTCGTAGCCGTCGGTGCGGGAGGGCTTGTAGTCGAAGTGGCGCGGGCCGTCATACTTGGGGCCGCCGCCCGGGAAGCCGTTCTCCAGGAGGTCGACCGTGAAGAAGGCGCTGGTGAGGTCGCCGTGGCCGAAGACCAGGTCCTGGTCGTACTTGATGCCGCGCTGGCCGTTGAGGTCGATGTGGAAGAGCTTGCCGGCCCACAGCGCCTGGGCGATGCCGTGGGTGAAGTTCAGGCCGGCCATCTGTTCGTGGCCGGTTTCCGGGTTCAGGCCCACGATGTCGCCGTGTTCCAGCTGGGCGATGAAGGCCAGGCCATGGCCGACCGTGGGCAGGAAGATGTCGCCGCGGGGCTCGTTGGGCTTGGGCTCCAGCGCGATGCGGAGGTTGTAACCCTTTTTCTTGATGTAGCCGGCGGCGGTGTCCACGCCTTCCTTCATGCGGTCCAGGGCGGCGGCCAGGTCCTTGGAGCCGTCGTATTCGCTGCCCTCGCGGCCGCCCCACATCACGAACGTTTCGGCGCCGAGCTCTGCGGCGAGGTCGATGTTCCGCAGGACCTTGGACAGGGCGAAGCGCCGGACCGAGCGGTCATTGGACGTGAAGCCGCCATCCTTGAACACCGGGTGGCTGAACAGGTTGGTGGTCACCATTGGCACCTTCAGCCCCGTTTCCGCCAGTGCCGCGCGGAAGTTCTTCAGGATCAGGTCACGCTCCGAAGCGTCGGCATCAAAGGGAACAAGGTCGTTGTCGTGGAAGGTGATGCCGTAGGCGCCGAGTTCTGCCAGGCGGTGGACTGCCTCGACCGGATCCAACGCGGAACGGGTGGCGACGCCGAAGGGATCGGCGCCGGTCCAGCCCACGGTCCAGAGGCCGAAAGTGAATTTGTCAGCGGGAGTGGGGGAGAGAGTCATGATGCGTCCTTGCGATCGGGTTGCGCCGCGGAATTGCGAAGCTTTAGTTTATTGCCTGAACTATATGAGCGGACGTAGGGTTGGGTCAATAGTCCAGCGCTGAGACCGCCGAAAATTTTGGCGGAAGCGCCTGACCGAGGAGCTATGTCATGGTGATGCCGGCGCCAGCAGCGGCAGGGCCCGGATCCGCGGCCCCCGGAAACGTGGGGGACGTGAGGCGCAGCAACCTTGCGCTGGTCCTGGGCGCTATTGCCGAGTTCCCGCAGGACACCCACCCCAGCCGTGCCCAAATTGCCGGCGCCACCGGACTGACCAAGGCATCAGTGTCCAGCCTGGTGCTGGACCTCCTCGATGCCGGGGTCATCCGCGAAATCGGGCTTAACCCCCAGGGTCGCGGCCGGCCGGGCGTGGGGCTGGAGCTCAGTCCCAGCCGTGCGGTCATGGGAATGGAGGTCAACGTCGACTACATCTCCGCCGCCGTGGTTGACCTTTCGGGGAAGGTGCTGCTGCGCGAGGTACAGGAGCGCGATAACCGGAACAGCCCGGACCGGCCGGTGCTTGCCGCGCTCGCAGGCCTGGCAGCCAGGGTGCGGAGCACGGCCGGGGAACAGGGTGTCGACGTCGTGGGCGGCGGGCTGGCGGTGCCCGGACTGGTGGACCCGGCCAGGGCGCGCGTGCTGACCGCTCCCAACCTGGGCTGGGCCAATGTGGACCTCGACCTTGACGCCCTGCTGCCCGAAACAGCGCTTGGGGTTGCCCTGTTCAATGAGGCCAATGCCGCAGCCCTGGCGGAACTGCGGCACCGGCCGGACCGGGCGTCAAACTTCCTTTTCGTCTCCGGTGAGGTGGGCGTGGGCGGCGGGATTGTCATCGGTTCCGAGTTGTTCACCGGCCCCGGGGGGCATGCCGGCGAAGTGGGGCACATTGTGGTGGACCCCGACGGCGGCCACTGCTCATGCGGTGGGACGGGTTGCCTGGAGACGGTAGCCGGCCAGGACGCCATATTCTCCGCTGCCGGACTGGCCCCGGACGGGGGCTCCCGCTCTGCCACGATGTCCGCGCTCCTGCAGGCACTGGAGGCCCGGGAACCTGGGGCGGTGTCGGCCGTCGAACGCGCAGGCTACTGCCTGGGCATAGCGCTCGCCTCAACGGCGCGGGTGGTTGATATCAATTCGGTGGTCCTCGGCGGCCACTTCGCGGTTCTCGAGCCCTGGCTGCGTGCCCCCTTGCTGGAGAGCCTTCGGAAATATGCGCCGGGAAAGTACGACTCCGGGCAAGTAACAGTATCCGCGGTGGGGGAATTTGGTGCCCTGCTGGGGGCCGCCGGCAGCGTGATCCGGTCCCTTGTGGAGGCCCCGCACCGGCTGCACGCATAGCTGGGGGCGCAAACGCCCCGGTCCGAAGACCGGGGCGTTTGCCACCAAGGTGCCCCAGGAGGGAATCGAACCCCCGACCGGCGGATTAGAAGGCCGCTGCTCTATCCCCTGAGCTACTGAGGCATCAGCGTCCGGCCTGCAAGCCGGCGCCTCAAAAAGTTTACATTGCCCGGGATGCCGGCAGCGTCAACCTGCCGCCACTGCTCCTCCACACGTGGCGACTTGGGGACCTTTGTCCACATACGAAAATCCCACCGCGCTGTCAGCTGTCACCGGGCGCGATGCTGGTCATGCCTGCTACAGGCGCCACCATCCAGACAGGACGTAGACATGAGCGAAACGATCATCACCATCCGGGGCTTCGTCGCCACGGAGATAACGAGTTCCACCACGCCAGGGGGAGTGGCGACAGCCTCCTTCCGGCTGGGTTCCACCGCCCGCCGTTTCGACCAGGCATCCAAGACCTGGGGTGATGGGCATACCAACTGGTTCACGGTCCAGGGCTACCGCAACCTTGCCGGAACCCTGGGCTGCAGCATCAGGAAGGGACAGCCGGTCATCGTGGTGGGCAAGCTGAAGATCCGTACGTGGGAAAAGGACGGTCGGGTTTACCACTCCACCATCATCGACGCCGATGCCGTGGGGCACGACCTCAGCTTTGGATCGGCCAACTTCATTCGTACCGCTTCCAGGCCTGCGCTCTCCCTCGTGGAGCAGCCGCCGTCCCCGGAGGATGCCCCCGTGCAGGACCCGGCCTTGGACGAACCCGAGGACCATGAGGACGGCCATCCCGACGACCACGGCCCTGCAGCCCTCGTCATCGAGGACAACGACGGCGAACTCGCTTCCCTTGACCTGGATACCGGGGAACTCGCCGAAGTCTAGGAAACACGAATCAGGTATCAACGTTCCCGTTCAGTCCCGGGCGGACGGATCGGTGGCACCCCCGGCCGCCTTCCGTCCGCCCGCCAACACGCGTTCCCCCACTGGTGCGGGCGGACGCGTAGGGCTGGCCCTACAGGCTGGGCCACCGGGCGCATGGCACAATGGCACCATGCGTCCCACCCCTTACCGCCGGCAGCTAAACCGGGCCGGTGCAGCGCTGACTTGTGTTGTCCTGGCCGCTCTCGCTTCGGGGTGTTCCGCCGGTCCCGCCGCGAACAACCAACGGGTTGAAGGCAGCGGCGATGGATCGTTGACGGCAACGGCAACGGAAACGGAAACGGCGGCAGCGCGCAGCACGCAGGAAGCGGCGGCCCAGGCCCCCGATCCGGCCCAAAGCAGTGCTGCCGGCCGGGAATCGCTGGCCACCACGTCAGCCCGTGCCAACTCGTCAGCCAGTGCCGCAGCAGACGCTGCCGCCACCGAAACCGTGAAGCGTACCGTCTCCGAAACCCTGGCCAAACTGGCAACAGGAACCCCCAAACCGGCCACGGCACAGGTCAGCGACGCCTTGGCGGGGGCCGGCATCGCGCCGGCAGTGCTTCAGGTCTCGCAGAGCAGGACGCCCACCGGGCTGGAGGCGGACGCTATCGAGGCTGCCGTGCTGCAGGGCAGGGACTGCGTCATCGGCCAGGTGCGCGAAGGCGCTGTGACTGTCACTGTCCTTCCGGTCCTGGCCAGCGGCAAGTGCTTCGTGGGCTCCTGATCCCGCTGACTTTCAGGCTGCAAATGTGAGATCTGCCCGCCAACCCACTAGATTTGAGACCATGGCGGAATTTATCTACACAATGACCAAGGCCCGTAAGGCCGTTGGCGAAAAGCTCATCCTTGATGACGTAAGCATGTCCTTCTTCCCGGGCGCCAAGATTGGTGTTGTGGGCCCGAACGGTGCCGGTAAGTCCACCATCCTCAAGATCATGGCCGGGCTGGACACGCCCTCCAACGGTGAAGCCAGGCTCAGCCCGGGCTACAGCGTGGGCATCCTGCTCCAGGAACCGCCCCTCAACGAGGAAAAGACAGTCCTGGGCAACGTCCAGGAAGGCGTGGGCGAGATCTACGGCAAGATCCAGCGCTTCAACGAGATCTCAGAGGAAATGGCCAGCCCCGATGCTGACTACGACACCCTCCTCGATGAAATGGGCAAGCTGCAGGAAGCCATCGACGCAGCCGATGCCTGGGACCTCGACTCCCAGCTGGAGCAGGCAATGGACGCCCTCCGCTGCCCGCCGGCCGATGCCGACGTCACCAACCTTTCCGGTGGTGAGCGCCGCCGCGTAGCCTTGTGCAAACTGCTCCTGCAGAAGCCGGACCTGCTGCTCCTCGACGAGCCCACCAACCACCTGGACGCCGAGAGTGTACTGTGGCTCGAGCAGCACCTCTCCAGCTACCCCGGTGCCGTCCTCGCCGTCACCCACGACCGGTACTTCCTGGACCACGTGGCCGAATGGATCGCTGAAGTGGACCGCGGCCACTTGTACCCGTACGAAGGCAACTACTCCACCTACCTGGAGAAGAAGCGCGCCCGCCTCGAGATCCAGGGCAAGAAGGATGCCAAGCAAGCCAAGCGCCTCGCTGAGGAACTCGAGTGGGTCCGCTCCAACGCCAAGGGCCGCCAGACCAAGTCAAAGGCCCGCCTGGCCCGCTACGAGGAAATGGCCGCGGAAGCGGACCGCACCCGCAAGCTTGACTTCGAGGAAATCCAGATCCCGCCGGGACCGCGCCTGGGTGGCCTGGTCCTGGAGGCCAAGAACCTCCAGAAGGGCTTCGATGACCGTGTCCTGATCGACGGGCTGTCCTTCAGCCTGCCGCGCAACGGCATCGTGGGCGTCATCGGTCCCAACGGTGTGGGCAAATCCACCCTCTTCAAGACCATCGTGGGCCTGGAGCCGCTCGACGGCGGCGAGCTGAAGATCGGTGATTCGGTCAAGATCTCCTACGCTGACCAGAGCCGCGGCGGCATCGACCCCAACAAGACCCTGTGGGAAGTCGTCTCCGACGGACTCGACTTCATCCAGGTGGGCAACGTCGAGATGCCCTCCCGCGCCTATGTCGCAGCTTTCGGTTTCAAGGGCCCGGACCAGCAGAAGAAGGCAGGCGTCCTCTCCGGCGGTGAGCGGAACCGGCTGAACCTGGCACTGACCCTCAAGCAGGGCGGAAACCTGCTGCTCCTCGACGAACCCACCAACGACCTCGACGTCGAAACCCTCAGCAGCCTGGAAAACGCGCTGCTCGAGTTCCCCGGCTGTGCCGTGGTGGTCTCGCACGACCGGTGGTTCCTGGACCGGGTGGCTACCCACATCCTGGCCTACGAAGGTGACGACGAGAACCCCTCCAAGTGGTACTGGTTCGAGGGGAACTTCGAGTCCTACGAGGAGAACAAGGTGGAGCGCCTGGGCCCCGACGCTGCCAAGCCGCACCGCGTCACCCACCGGCGCCTGACCCGCGACTAACAGCGCGGAAACCAGGTAAGGCCTGACACCACGCAGAAGGCCGGCACCCCGACAATGTCCGGGGTGCCGGCCTTCTGCGTGCCTGAGAGGTCAGCGTGCCTGCGAGGTTACGGTGACTGCGAAGCTAGGCGCCTGCGGCTTCGGTGGGTATGCGGACCATGCCCTCCTGCGCCACCGAGGCGACATGCTGGCCCTCGCGGTTGAAGATCTTGCCGGTTGCCAGGCCGCGCGCGCCATGGGCGCTGGGGGACTCCTGGACGTAGAGCAGCCATTCATCAACCCGCGCAGGCCGGTGCCACCACATCGCGTGGTCCAGGCTGGCAACATTCATGCCAGGGGTGATCCAGCTCAGGCCGTGCCGCCGAAGAATGGATTCGAGCAGCGTGTAGTCGCTGGCGTAGGCAAGGGCTGCGCGGTGCAGGTTGGCGTCGTCCGGCATCGGCCCGAATGTCTTCATCCAGACGGCGTTGCTGGCATCCCGCGGCCCGGCCGCTGACACATACAGCGCGGGGTTGACGTGCCGGATGTCGAAGGGCCGCTCGTACGCCCAGTGCCGTGCCACCGGATGGTCGAACTTTCCCAGCAGGTCCGCAGTGCTGGGCAGGGACTCAGGGTCCGGGATTCCGTCCGGCATGGCCGAGGAGTGCTCGATCCCTTCGTCTTCACCCTGGAAGGAGGCGATCATGGACAGGATCGGCACGCCGTCCTGATAGGCGTGGACGCGCCTGGCGGAGAACGACCGGCCGTCGCGCAGCCGCTGCACGCCGAAGGTAATGGGTTTGTTGGCATCGCCCGGCCGCAGGAAATAGCCGTGCATGGAGTGGACGAACCGTTCGGGATCCACCGTCCGGATCGATGCCACGAGTGACTGCGCCAGCACCTGCCCGCCGAACACCCGGTGGTGCGGCTGCCGCTGTGAGGGGCCAAGGAAAATGTCCTCATCAGTCCGGGCGCCCTTAAGCTCACCAAGGTCCAGCAGTTCAATCAGGGATGAGGTGGGATCGCCACTTGGCGGCGCCAGCAGTCCGGCTTCGGCTTCAGTCATGGTCCGACTCTAGACGGCGGCCCGCAAACCACTCAACCGGAGTGCAACCGGTAGTGTTCTAGATGTGACTGAACTTCTCACCTCGTCCTTCCGCTTCGCCGATCCACGTGATCTGGCCGACTTGAAGACCTTCGCCACCCGGGCCAAAGCCATTGACGACGGTGCCATCCGCCTGCAGGCCGCCGGCTCCGTGCTTGCCGCGTACGTGTGCGTCCTGCGGCCCCGGCTCCTTGGCGAAGCGACCCCCACCATCCTGGGCCTGCGCACGATGGCGCTGGCGGAGCCGTCCGGAACAGATGTCACCGTTGCGTTGTCGTCCGTCCTGGACCGGCTTGCGCGTGCAGGTGAAAGCGACGTCGAGCTGCCGGTTCCGCCCACCACTGTCACCGAGTCCTGGACCGGAGTAGGCGCTCCACGGGCCGGATGGGAGCTGCTGGGGTCCGTCAGCGATGCGCGCCTGCGGGCGGCAGCGGAGGCCGGCATCGCCGAGGTCGCAGGGATCGTGCCGGACAAACCGGGCGCGCTGATCGTAAACAACGCACGGGCCTCGGTGTGGGGACGGGAACTGGACGACGCCGGCCTGCCCGCCGGCGCGGCCTTCGCGGCCTTCGCGCTGGGGTTCCTGGGAGACGGCGACCAGAAGCTTTACCGGGCGGGCCGCTGGTTTCGGCTCACCGGACCCCGCGGCCACGTCCTGGCACGGACCGGCAGCGGCCTGCTCTAGGCCAGACCGCCAGGCGCCGGCCGGAAAAAGACTTAGGAGCCGGACGGGCTGTTCACCATGGACAGCGCGGCCCGCTCCATGTAGTCCCACAACGTTCCTTCGTATAGCGGCGGCAGTTCCAGGGCGTCCACGGCGGTGCGCATGTGGAACAGCCACCGGTCCTTTGCCTCCGGTGTGACCTTGAAGGGCATGTGCCGCATGCGCAGGCGCGGGTGGCCGCGCTCCTCGCCGTACGTCGTGGGCCCGCCCCAGTACTGCTCGAGGAACATCAGGAAACGGCGCTTCGCCGGGGCAAGGTCCTCCTCCGGATACATCGGCCGCAGCACGGGATCGGTGGCCACGCCGTCGTAAAAGACGTCAATGAGCTTCACGAAGGTGTCGTGGCCGCCCACGGCGTCGTAGAAGCTGTCCGTGTAGTCCGGCTTGCTGAAGGGGTCGTTCTGCATCAACTGGGGCCGCTGCCCGGGGCGCGGCTCGATGGGAAGCGACATGCTAGTCTCCGGCTTTCTGGTCAGTCTTCTTGGTCTCAACGTGCGCCGAGCCCTGGTCGGTTGTCCCGTCGTCGGACTCATGCAGTGGAACGTAGCGCCCCTGCGACCGGTTGCCCACCCGCAGGATCTCGCCGTTGCGCAGGTACCAGATGGCGCCGTCGTCCGAGCGGACGCGGGTGATGCGCAGTCCCATGGACTCCACCACGCCCACCACTTCGCTGGTTTCGATCACATCACCGATACCGTACTGGTCTTCAATGGTAATAAAGATCCCGGCCAGGAAGTCGCGGATCAGCTGCTGGGCGCCGAAGCCGATGGCCACACCAAGGATTCCCACGCTGGTAAGCAGCGGGGCAATGTTGATGTCCAGGTTCTGCAGCACGTACATGCCGGTGATGATCACCACCAGCACGCCCACCACGCTGTTGAGCAGTGAACCGATGGTTTCGGCACGCTGGACGCGGCGTTCGTGGTCAAGGGCGCGAAAGGCCGGAGCTGCCCACTTGAAGGTTGGCTTCTTAAAGAAATTGCTCCCCGACGCCACCCGCCTGGTGATGCGGGAAATGACGAACGTGGCCACGAGCCAGACGGCAACGCCGACGCCCAGGCTGATCACGATACCTGGGACGCTCACGCCACTGGGCTGGCTCGCGGCGTCGGGAAGGATGGACAACATGCTGACCATAGATGTGTGTAACTCCTTGGGATATTGCTCTGTTCTCTTTCAACCCTAGCGCCGTAGCGTGGAGCAATGCGCATCCTCATCCTCGGCGGAACGGCCTTTCTCTCACGGGAAATTGCCAGGCAGGCGGTTGCTGCCGGACACGACGTGACATGCCTGGCGCGGGGAGTGTCAGGTGAACCTCCGGCGGGCACCAGGTGGGCCAGGGCGGACCGGGCGGCAGGCCCTGCCGCTTACTCGGGCCTGGGCGGCACGTGGGACGCCGTGGTCGACGTTGCCCGGGACCCTGAACCTGCCCGGCACGCCCTTGCATCCCTGGCCGGCAGGGCCGGGCATTGGACCTTCGTTTCCAGCTGCTCAGCCTATGCGGACCACTCCACTCCCGGCGCGGCAGAGGACGCCGTCCTCCTGCCGGCGCTTGCCCCCGGAACACCCTCCACTGCGGAGAACTACGGCGAGTCCAAGGCAGCCATCGAGGAAGCCACCCTGGAGGCCATGAACGGCACCGCACACCTGTGCCGAGCCGGACTGGTCGGCGGCCCCGGCGACCCCACCGACCGCTACGGCTACTGGCCGGCCCGCTTTGCCCGCAACGCGGGGGCGGTGCTCGTCCCGGACATCGGCCCGCAGCCCACGCAGGTCATCGACGTCCGGGACCTGGCGGCCTGGATCCTGCGCGCAGCCGAACAGGGAACCACCGGCCCGCTGAACGCAACAGGTGATCCGGTGCCCTTTGCCGACCTCCTGGGTGCCTGCTGCGAGGCGTCCGCCGCCAACGCCACCACTACCACCGCCAATGAGGACTGGCTGGTGGAGCAGGGGGTCAACTACTGGTCCGGTCCCGATTCCCTTCCGCTCTGGCTCCCGCCCCATCACGAGGGCTTCATGGCGCGCAGCAATAAGGCAGCCAAGGCGGCGGGGATGGTGCTGCGGCCCTGGCAGGAAACCCTGGCCGACACCCTGGAAGATGAACGCGTCCGCGGGCTGGACCGGCCCCGGAAGGCCGGCCTGCAGCCCGCCACCGAGCAACGGCTCGTCAAGCTGCTCCAGGACGGGGCAGCTTAGGGAGCCACCGTCACGGGCTGGTGCTCCACCGGGAAGTTCACGCTCCGGGCAATGAAGCAGACCTGGTTGGCCTCATGGTGGAGCGAGGTCGCCAGTTCCGCTTGTCCGGCATCGGCCACCGTCACGTGCGGGTGCAGGGTGACCCGCTCGAACTGGCCGCTGCCGTCCCGGTTGAGCCGCATCTCTCCGGTGGCTTCATCCCGGTAGTCCGTGACCACCACGCCGTGCTTCACCGCCACGTGCAGGTAGGAGAGCATGTGGCACTGCGCCAGCGCAGCCAGGAGGAGCTGCTCCGGGTTGTAGCGTTCCCGGTCGCCATGGAACGTGGGGTCTGCCGAGCCTTTCAAAACCGGCAGTCCCGGAATAAGCACGTCATGGTCGCGGGAGTAGCTCCGGTAGGACGAGGTGCCATCACCCCGGTTGCCCGTCCACTGGACCGTCAGAGAGTACCGGTGTTCGCTGAGGCTCACGCCGGGCTCCCCTCCTGCCGGACATCGGCGGCACGGGCACGCAGGGCGCGGGCAACGCCGTCGCGGTTTTCCAGCATCATCCGCCGCAGCGCGGCACTTTCGGCCGGCAGCGACGCCAGGAAGCCGTCCGTCCTGTCGATGGTGGCCTGCGTGGTCAGCAGCGCAGGGTAGAGGCCGACGACGATCTGCTGGGCGAGTGCGTGGGTGCGGGTTGCCACGATGCCCGGCACCGCGGCGAAGTACTTTTCGGAGTACGGCTCCAGCAGCGAGCGGTCCAGCACCCGCATGAAGCCGGTCACCGCCGACCCCTGCAGCGCGTTGGACAGCTCTCCCTTGACCACGATCGATTCCCAGGCCGCGGCCTTCGCCTCAGGCGTGGGGATGGCAGCTTTGGCCAGGGCGGCTGCGTTCTGGCCGCTGGAGGTGTTGTCCCGCTGGAGCTCGGCGTCGATGCCGTCCTGCCCCATCCGGCCGCCGGCAACCAGTGACGCCACCAGCTCCCAGCGGAGGTCCTGGTCAACGGTGAGCCCGTCCAAAACCACCGATCCGTCCAGCAGCCCGGACACTCGGTCCAGCTGGGACGCGCTGCGGGCCAGGAGCGCGAAGCACTTGATGAACTGCAACTGGCCGTCGGAGCCGCCGGGGACGGCCGAAGCCAAATCCCACAACCGGTCCACGGCTGCAACCGTGGCGGCTTCACGGTGTTCCTCGGCCACATAGAAGTTAAGGGCGGTGGCCAGCTGCCGGAGCTGGACCAGGATCACGGACGAATCCGTCTCCGCAGCAACGTTGGCCAGGATCAGTTCCACGTACTTCCGTGCCGGGGTCTCGCCGTCGCGGGCAGCGTCCCAGGCGGAGTTCCAGACGAGGGTCCGTGGCAGGCTTGCGGCGAAATCCTTAAGGTGCGCGGTGGCGGTGGCCAGGGACGCGGGGTCCAGGCGCACCTTGGCGTAGGCCAGGTCGTCATCGTTGATGAGGATCAGGTCCGGCCGGGCCAGGCCGGCCAGCGCCGGCACTTCGGTGCGTTCGCCGTCGACGTCCAGCTCCTCGCGGTGCACCCGGATGAGCTTGCCGGCGTCGTCAAGGTTGTAGAACCCCACGGCAAGGCGGTGCGGCCGGAGCGTGGGCCACTCCGGAACAGCGGACTGCAGGATGGCGAAGGACCGCAGCGTCCCATCGGCGTCCACATTCAGCTCGGGCGCCAGCGTGTTCACGCCGGCGGTCTCCAGCCACTGCCGGCCCCAGCGGTCCAGGTCGCGGCCGCTGGCCTTCTCCAGCTCCACCAGCAGGTCCTGCAGCTCGGTGTTGTGCCAGGCGTGCTTGGCGAAGTACTCCCGGACGCCTGCCATGAACTGTTCGGGGCCAACCCAGGCCACCAGCTGCCGGAGCACCGAGGCGCCCTTGGCGTAGGTGATGCCGTCGAAGTTGACCTCAACGTCCTGCAGGTCGTTGATCTCGGCGAAGATGGGATGCGTAGTGGGCAGCTGGTCCTGGCGGTACGCCCAGGACTTCTCCACGGAGGCGAACGTGGTCCAGGCGCTCGTGAAGGACGTGGCTTCCACCGCCGCCAGGTGGGACATGTATTCGGCGAAGGACTCATTGAGCCACAGGTCGTTCCACCACCGCATGGTCACCAGGTCGCCGAACCACATGTGCGCCAGCTCATGCAGGACAGTGATGGCACGCCGCTCGATCTGGGCGCCGGTGACCTTGCTGCGGAACACGTAGCCTTCGAGGATGGTCACCGCCCCGGCGTTCTCCATGGCGCCGGCGTTGAACTCGGGAACGAACAGCTGGTCGTACTTCTCGAACGGGTAGGGGCAGCCGAACTGCGCCTCGAAGAACCCGAAACCCTGCCGCGTGAGCTCGAAGATGTTGTCCGCGTCCAGGTACTGCATCAGCGACTTCCGGGCGAAGACACCGAGGGGGATCACCCGGCCGTCCGAGCTGGAGACCTCGCTGCGGACAGACTGGTATGGACCTGCGATCAGGGCCGTGACGTAGGAGGACAGCCGGGGCGTGGGTGCGAACGTCCACACGGACCGGGAAGCACCGTCTTCGGCGGGCCCGGCCTCCACGGGAGCGGGCGTGGGGGAGTTGGAAATGACATCCCAGTGCGACGGCGCGGTGACGGTAAAGGCGAACGTCGCCTTCAGGTCCGGCTGCTCGAAGACGGTGAACATCCTGCGGGAATCGGGGACCTCGAACTGCGTGTACAGGTAGACCTCGTTGTCCACCGGGTCCACGAACCGGTGCAGTCCTTCCCCGGTGTTCATGTAGGGCATGTCGGCCACGATCGTCAGCTCGTTATGCTCTGCCAGGTCCGGCAGCTGGATGCGTACGCCATCGGACACCGTGGCGGGGTCAAGGACCCGTCCGTTGAGGGTCACGCTGTGCACCGTGCGGGTGACAGCGTCGATGAAGCTGGCGGATCCCGGCGCCGCCGTGAATTTCACGGTGGTGGTGCTGCCGAAGACCTCTCCGCCGCGGGTCAGGTCCAGGCTGACATCGTAGGACTCGACGGTGATCAGTTCGGCGCGCTCACGGGCTTCGGCGCGCGTCAGGTTCATGCCTGGCAAAAGAGGGCCTCCAGAGAAGTTGCGGCTGCCGGCCGGTGGTCCCGGTTCCGGCACTGTGTTGCATTCTTTCATCCCTGCAGGCCTTGGCAAGTTGCGCAGCTCACAGCCTGCTCCAAAGGGGCCTGGGGGTTGGCCGGACCGCCGCAGGGGTAGCGTTAATTGCATGGGAAAGCTGCTGGATTCGGTGGATGCCAAGGCCCTGCGTTTCGCCGTCGGGTTCCCCGTGGTCCTGGCCGCCGCCTTCGTTTACTGCGCATCGCTGCTGCGCCCGGACCTTCCGGAGCCACTCGCCATCCGCTGGACGGACGACGGCGGTGCCTCCTTCGCACCGTTTGGCGCCTACGTGGGGGGTGGCGCCGCCGGAATCGTCGTTGCCGGCTGGCTGGTCCTGCTCCAGGCGGTGCCCCTTGGGCGGCCGGTCATGATGCGGCGGATCATGATGGGTGCCGGTCTCTTCCTCAGCCTGTTCATCACCTCCGCCCTTGCCGCGGGCCTGATCGGACAGACCGGACTTGCCGACGCCCGGCAGTCGCACGTGGACATGACCGTCCTGGCCCTGGGCAGCGGTGCAGCGGTATCGCTCGGCGTGACCATGGCCATGGTGTACAAGGCTGACCGGCAATGGTCACCGGACGATGACAGGGCGCTCCAGGTCGCCATCGCCAAGGAACTTGACCCGGACCTTGCCCGGGACAGCATCAGGCTCTGGGTCCATGCCCGCAGTTCCGTCTTCGTCATGATCGGCATCGCCTCCCTGTTCCCGGCGGCCCTCATTGCCGTCGTGGTGCCCTGGCTGGGGATCCTGCTCGTGGTCCTGGCCCTGGTGGGGACAGCGTTCCTCTTCGCCCGCATCAGGGCGGACCGGCGCGGACTCAAGGTCCTGCTGGCCGGGGTGGTGCCGGTCATGAACGTGCCGGCCGGTGCCATTTCCGACGCCAATGCCGCCGAGGTGAGGGCCGCGGACTATGGCGGGTGGGGCTACCGGCACCACGACGGAACCGCAGCCATGCTTGTCAGCAGCGGCCCCGCCGTCGTCGTCAGCAAGACTGACGGCCAGCGCCTTGCCGTCAGTGGCGGCAGCCAGGACTCAGCCGCGCAGCTTGCCGACGTCCTTACCCGGGTGGCCGCCAGGGCCCGCCGCGGCGGCGGCCCGCCGCCCCCGCCGGAAGGCCGGACCCCCGGCTCCGGGCTGCCCTAGTATCCTTATCGGTGTCATTCCGGCCTCCACCCGGGTGGCCGCCGGCTCCCACAACCGAACGGACTTAGCACGTGACCACTACCCCTGCCTTCCCGCGGGTCCACATCGCCACCGACCACGCAGGCATGGAGCTCAGCGCCCACCTGGTGTCCCACCTGATTGGGAAGGGGTACGAGGTGGTGGACCACGGGCCCAAGGTCTACGACGCCCAGGATGACTACCCCTCGTTCTGCATCAACGCCGCCCTTGCCGTGGTGGCCGACCGGGAGGCCGGCGTCCACGCTCTGGGCATCGTGCTGGGCGGGTCCGGCAATGGCGAACAGATTGCCGCCAACAAGGTGAAGGGCATCCGCGCCGCCCTCGCCTGGAACCTCTCCACCGCCACCCTGGCCCGCGAGCACAATGACGCCAACGTCGTGGCCCTGGGCGGCCGCCAGCACACGGTGGAAGAAGCCACCGAACTGGTCGAGGCGTTCCTGGCCGAACCCTTCAGCAACGACGAACGCCATGTCCGCAGGATCGAAAAGATCGCGGTTTTTGAAGCCACCGGCGAGGTCATCGAGTAGTGCCTGAAGGGCATTCGGTCCGTCGCCTCGCGCGCCAGTTCGGGGACGTGTTCACCGGCGAGGCGCTGGCTGTGTCCAGTCCGCAGGGCAGGTTCAGCGGGGGAGCGGCGCTGCTCGACGGCTACACCATGGTCGCTGCCGAGGCGCACGGCAAGCACCTGTTCCTGCATTTCGACAACTCGCTGGTGCTGCACGTCCACCTCGGCCTATACGGCGCCTGGAGCTTCGGCGGGGACAGCACCTTCACCGGTGCCTCCAGCATCGGTGCGCCCCGGCGGGTAGGGGAGCAGGAGGCTTTCGCCGACGGGGACGACGACGGCGGCGCGCCCTACGCAGGTCCGCCGGCACCCGTAGGTGCCGTCCGTGTCCGGCTCGCCGGCAGCCACGGCTGGGCGGACCTTCGCGGGGCCACCACCTGCGAAACCATCACCGCAGCAGAGGCCGACGCCGTCCTGGCGCGGCTGGGGCCCGACCCGTTGCGCAACCTCCGGGGCGACGCCGGCCGCTTCGCCGCCAATGTCCGGGCCCGGAAGACCGCGCTCGCGGCCCTGCTCATGGACCAGAAGGTGGTTGCCGGCGTCGGGAACGTCTACCGCGCCGAAGTCCTGTTCCGCCGCCGCCTCGATCCGTTGCTGCCCGGGACCGCCCTTCCGGACAACGACGCCCGCAGGCTGTGGCGGGACATCGTCGCCGTCATGAACGACGGCGTGACGGACGGGCGGATCATCACCACACCGCCGAAATACTGGACCCTTGATGGCACCACGGCCGCCAAGGCAGCCGCGGCAGGGATGCCGGTGCCGGCCAAGAACGCGCACTTCCCCCACCGCGACGATGTCCACTTCGTCTACAAACGGCACGGGCTGCCCTGCCGGGTCTGCCGCACCATCGTGCTCATGGCCGACCATGCCGGGCGGAACCTCTACTGGTGCCCGTCCTGCCAGCAGCCGCAGGGGTAGGAGAACAGACACAAATAAGGCCCCTCGAATGAGGGGCCTTATTTGTTATTGGAGGGGACGACGGGAATCGAACCCGCGTAATCAGTTTGGAAGACTGAGGCTTTACCATTAAGCTACGTCCCCGAAGGAAGATCCGCTTTTCGGCGGAAACTCCGGGCTGGCTGTTCAAGCCGGATACAACTAAACCTAATCCATGGCCTACGTGTCAAATGTGCAATCCCGGCGCGTATCACCGTAGACTTGCCTGTGCACTTACGGGGTGTAGCTCAGCTTGGCTAGAGCGCCTGCTTTGGGAGCAGGAAGTCGCAGGTTCAAATCCTGTCACCCCGACTCTGCTGCCAGGAGCAGTCGGCCTGGACACATTGCGTTGCAGAAACCCATCCCACAACCCAGGAGTACTTAGACCGTGAAGAGCGCTGTCGAGAACCTCACCCCCACGCGGGTCAAGCTCAATGTTGAGGTCCCCTTTGAGGAACTGAAGCCCAGCATCGACTCGGCCTATAAGACTGTTGCGTCGCAGATCCAGGTTCCCGGGTTCCGCAAGGGCAAGGTTCCCGCCAAGCTCATCGACCAGCGCGTCGGCCGTGGCTACGTCCTGGAGACCGCCATCAACGACGGCCTCAACGGCTGGTACCAGGCTGCCGTGCAGGAATCCGGCATCCGCCCCCTGAGCCGTCCCGAGGTGGAAATCACCGAGGTCCCCGACCCCTCCGCCACCGACGGCGGCCTGAAGTTCGCCGCCGAGGTTGACGTCCGCCCCGAGATCGAGCTCCCGGACTACGCCGGCATCGAGGTCCAGGTTGCGGCTGCGGAATCCTCCGACGCCGACGTGGACAAGGCCCTTGACGAACTGCGCGGCCGCTTCGGCACGCTGAAGTCCGTTGACCGCCCCGCTGCCGACGGTGACTTCCTCACCATCGACATCACCGCCACCATCGACGGCGAAGAGGTCGACTCCGCTGCCGGCCTGTCCTACCAGGTTGGCGCCGGAACCATGCTTGAGGGCATGGACGAGGCCGTAACCGGCCTCAGCGCTGACGAAGACGCCATCTTCGACACCACCCTGGTAGGCGGCGACCATGCCGGCGAAGCCGCCCAGGTCAAGGTTGTCGTAAAGGCCGTCAAGGAACGCGAACTGCCCGAAGCGAACGATGACTTCGCCCAGCTGGCCTCCGAGTTCGACACCCTCGCCGAGCTCCGCGAAGACCTGGCCAAGCAGGCTGCGGACTCCAAGGTCGTGGAGCAGGGCGTTGAAGCCCGCGACAAGGTCCTGGACAAGCTGGTTGAGCTGGTTGAGGTCCCGGTTCCGGACTCCGTTGTCGAAGAGCAGCTCGAAGCCCACTTCCAGGAGGGCAACGGCCACGGCGACGGCGAGCACGACACCGAAGAGCACCGCGAAGAGGTCCGCGCCAACACGGCCCGCGCCTTCCAGAACGAAATCATCCTCGACGCCATCGCGGAAAAGGAAGAAGTCAACGTCAGCCAGAACGAGCTGATCGACTACATCGTCACCACGGCCAGCCAGTACGGCATGGACCCCAACCAGTTCGCCCAGATCATCGATCAGAGCGGCCAGGTCCCCATGATGGTTTCCGAGGTCCGCCGCCGCAAGGCACTGGCCGTCGTCCTGGGCCAGGCCACGGTGACCGACACCGAGGGCAAGGCTGTTGACCTGAGCGATTTCGTCCGCCCCGCCGGCGAAGAGGCACCTGCCGCAGAAGCGGCCGACGTCGACGCAACCGACGCCGCCGAGGCTGAGGTTGTCGAAGCCGAGGACACCACGGCAGACGCCAAGGCATAGCCCTTACCGAACCGCAGCAACGGCTCCTGGATCCTTCCGATCCGGGGGCCGTTCGCGTTTGACCGAAAGCCGCCCGCTGCTGATTCGATGATCGTGCGCCGTCAGCGAACAGCCGTCGGTGCGCGAACAAAACACCCGTGAAACCGGTTAGTGTCCAAGTAGTGATTTTCAGTGATGTCACCGTCACCAGTGAGAGGTAAATAAACATGTCACAGCACTCGGAGGCCCCCCGGATGGCGACCGTCGATCCTGCAGCCCAGGACAACTACATTTACAACCGCCTTCTCAAGGAGCGGATCATCTGGCTGGGCTCGGAGGTGCGTGACGACAACGCCAACGCGATCTGCTCGCAGCTGCTCCTGCTCTCCGCCGAGAACCCGGAAAAGGACATCTACCTCTACATCAACTCGCCCGGCGGCTCCGTCACGGCAGGCATGGCCATCTACGACACCATGCAGTTCATCCCCAACGACGTCGTGACCGTCGCCACCGGCCTGGCCGCATCCATGGGACAGTTCCTGCTCTCCTCGGGCACCAAGGGCAAGCGCTACGCCACGCCCAACGCCCGCGTCCTGAT
Source organism: Arthrobacter sp. SAFR-044 (assembly GCF_059414985.1). Taxonomy (NCBI): domain Bacteria; kingdom Bacillati; phylum Actinomycetota; class Actinomycetes; order Micrococcales; family Micrococcaceae; genus Arthrobacter; species Arthrobacter sp. SAFR-044. The sequence goes on from NZ_JBPFDN010000004.1 coordinate 44,216, forward strand.
GCACCAGCCCTCCGGCGGCATCGGCGGCACCGCATCCGACATCAAGATCCAGGCCGAACTCATCCTGCACATGAAGAAGGTCATGGCGGAACTCACCGCAGAGCAGACCGGCCAGACCGTTGACACCATTCTCAAGGACAACGACCGCGACAAGTGGTTCACAGCCAAGGAAGCCCTCGAATACGGTTTCTTCGACAAGATCGCGGCGCACGCCGGCTCCGTCTCAGGCGGCGGCGGAACGTCCAACGGTTCCTCCGGCGAATCAGCCTCCCAGAACTAACCGGCACCCAGAACCCCTTCGATCAGGAGCAAACACAATGAACTACAACTTCGGGTGGTCAGCCGGGAATCTTCCGTCCAGCCGCTACGTCCTGCCGCAGTTCGAAGAACGCACCCCCTATGGCTTCAAGCGCCAGGACCCCTACACCAAGCTCTTCGAGGACCGCATTATCTTCCTCGGTGTCCAGGTGGATGACGCCTCAGCTGACGACATCATGGCCCAGCTGCTGGTCCTGGAGTCCACGGACCCCGACCGCGACATCACGCTGTACATCAACTCGCCCGGCGGCTCCTTCACGGCCATGACGGCGATCTACGACACCATGCAGTACATCCGCCCCGAGATCCAGACCGTCTGCCTGGGGCAGGCCGCCAGCGCGGCTGCTGTCCTGCTGGCGGCAGGTACGCCCGGAAAGCGGCTTGCACTGCCCAACGCCCGTGTCCTGATCCACCAGCCGGCACTGTCCGGCGGCCAGGGCGGGCAGGCGTCCGACCTGGAAATCCAGGCAGCAGAGGTCATGCGCATGCGGTCCTGGCTCGAGGACACCCTGGCGCACCACTCCGGACGCACATCGGAGCAGGTCAACAACGACATCGAGCGCGACAAGATCCTTACCGCCGAAGAGGCCCAGGCATACGGCCTCATCGACCAGGTCCTTGATTCACGCAAGATCAAGCCCCAGGCGATCACGAGGTAGCAGTACCCAAAGCCGGTGCGGTCCAGTTCTCATTTGGCCGCACCGGCCTTTTCATTCCACCCTTGGGGCCGAATGTGACCTAGAGTGGATGTTGTCACAAACCGGGCCGTGCCGGCCGGGATACATTTCAGCAATGGTGCAGGGCTGCCTGGCAGCAGGATACTAAGGGGTTCATATATGGCTCGGATTGGCGAGAGCACGGATCTGCTGAAGTGCTCTTTCTGCGGAAAGAGCCAGAAGCAGGTGCGCAAGCTTATTGCCGGCCCCGGTGTCTACATCTGCGATGAATGCATCGAGTTGTGCAACGAAATCATCGAAGAGGAACTTGCGGAGGTCGCCGACCTCGGCAGCTTTGAACTGCCTAAGCCGCGTGAAATCTTCGACTTCCTGCAGGAATACGTCATCGGCCAGGAGCCCGCCAAGCGCTCCCTCGCCGTCGCGGTCTACAACCACTACAAGCGGATCCAGGCCGGCCATGCGCCAAAGTCCGGAAACCTGGGGGACGGCGGCCACCACGACGACGTCGAGATCGCCAAGTCGAACATCCTCCTGATCGGCCCCACGGGCTGCGGCAAGACCTACCTTGCCCAGACCCTCGCCCGCCGGCTGAACGTCCCGTTCGCCGTCGCGGACGCTACCGCCCTGACCGAGGCCGGGTACGTGGGCGAAGACGTGGAGAACATCCTCCTCAAGCTCATCCAGGCCGCTGACTACGACGTCAAGAAGGCCGAACAGGGCATCATCTACATCGACGAGATTGACAAGATCTCCCGCAAGAGCGAGAACCCCTCCATCACCCGTGACGTATCCGGCGAGGGGGTGCAGCAGGCACTCCTGAAGATCCTCGAAGGGACCGTGGCGTCGGTGCCGCCGCAGGGCGGGCGGAAGCACCCGCATCAGGAATTCATCCAGATCGACACCACCAACGTCCTGTTCATCGTCGCCGGTGCCTTCGCGGGCCTGGAGGAGATTATCGGCTCCCGCTCCGGGCGCAAGGGCATCGGTTTCGGTGCTCCGCTCAACGAGGCCAGCAAGAAGGTGGACTCCTACGGTGAGGTCATGCCGGAGGACCTGCTGAAGTTCGGCCTGATCCCGGAATTCATCGGCAGGCTCCCCGTGATCACCACGGTGTCCAACCTGGACCGCGACGCCCTGATCCAGATCCTTTCCACCCCCAAGAACGCCTTGGTGAAGCAGTACCAGAAGATGTTCCAGATCGACGGCGTGGAACTGGTGTTCGACGACGCCGCCCTGGACGCCATTGCCGAACAGGCCCTGGAACGGGGCACCGGCGCCCGCGGTCTGCGCGCCATCCTCGAGGAAGTCCTGCTTCCCGTGATGTTCGATCTTCCCAGCCGCGAGGACGTGGCCAGCGTGGTGATCACCGAGGACGTGGTTCTGCGGGGCGCCGAGCCCACCATGATTCCGCACGTGGCCAAGCGCCGCAAGTCTGCCTGACCGAGAGGACCTCTGTGACTTCACCTGCAAAGAACAAAGCCGATTTCTGGTTCGACCCCCTGTGCCCGTTCGCATGGGTCACTTCCCGCTGGATCGGAGAAGTCGAAGCCGTCCGGGACATCGAGACGGAATGGCACGTCATGAGCCTCGCTGTCCTGAATGAGGGACGTGACCTGAACCCCGGCTACCGTGAATCGATGGACAACGCCTGGGGCATGGTCCGCGTGATCATCGCCGCCCGGGAAGAGCACGGGCCGCAGGTCATCAAGCCGCTGTACGACGCCATGGGAACGTTGATCCACAACCACGGCGAAAAAAACCGTGCCGAGGTCATCACCAAGGCCCTGGCGGAGTGCGGCCTCCCCGCCTCCTTGGCGGATGCTGCCACCACTGACGCTTACGACGGCCAACTCAGGGCCAGCCATGAGGAAGGCATCTCGCTGGTGGGGCAGGACGTTGGAACCCCTGTGGTTGCCTTCAACGGAACAGCGTTTTTCGGGCCCGTCCTCACCCGTATTCCCCGCGGTGAGGAAGCCGGCAGGATCTGGGATGCCACCACGGCCATCGCTGCCTACCCGCACTTCTTCGAGTTGAAGCGCAGCCGCACGGAGAGCCCGGAATTCAACTAAACGCCAGGCTGCAGCACGCTGAAAGGGCCCCGGGAGAACTACCTGAATGTAGTTATCCCGGGGCCCTTGCACGTGGTCCGGCGCAGGAGAACAATAGTTCCTACCACTTCGAAAGAAGGGGACGCAGGAACCAAAGATTCAGTGATATGTAAGTTGACGCAGCCATCGGCAAAGTTGAATGCAAGCTACCAGTGACGGGGTAGTAAGACCTGAATATCAGAGGATCCTGCCAGACCATCAGAGCACGTCACCGGATGGCCGAAAAAGTCGAAGCCCCACCAACGGCAACACGCTGATGGGGCTTCCCCTTTTGCCTGGAATCAGGCTGATGCGGATCCGGTCTGCTGTCAGGCCTTGGCGGGCTCGTCGCTCGGTGCCAGGGCAACGTCGGAGACCGTGAGGTCGCCGTCGCCGACAGCCAGGGTGATCTCCCGGGCATTGGACGCGGCCTTCAAGTCAGCCAGCCCTGCCTGCAGCTGTGCGGTGAGCGCTTCCGGGGCGGTGATGGTTGCGGACAGCACTTCCGTGCGCTGCTTGACCTTGGCCTCGGACTTGGCCTTGCGGACACCGCTGAGGGCCACGCCCACGGTTGCCAGCATGGTGGTGTCGCCGCCGGGGATTTCCAGTGCGGCAGGCCATTGGGCGCGGTGCACGGACCCGTTGCGCCACCAGCTCCATACCTCCTCGGTGGCGAAGGGCAGGAACGGGGCGAAGAGCCGCAGCAGGGTGTCCAGCGTTGTGGCCAGCGCGGCCAGCACGGAGGCCTGCTCGGATTCGCCGGCCGCCCCGTACGCACGGTCCTTGATCAGCTCAACGTAGTCGTCCGTGAACTGCCAGAAGAACGATTCCGTGAGCTGCAGGGCGCGGGCGTAGTCGTAGTTGTCGAATGCCTTGGTGGACTGTGCCACGACCTCGGCCAGCTGGGCCAGCAGCGCCCGGTCCAGGGGGTTCGCCAGGACGGAAAGGTCGCCAGACAGCACCGAGTTCTCGGTGGCGCCCAGGTTCAGCACGAACTTGGAGGCGTTCAGGAGCTTGATGGCCAGGCGGCGGCCGATCTTCATCTGCGCGATCTCGTAGGCCGTGTCTGCGCCCAGCCGTGCCGAGGCGGCCCAGTAGCGGACGGCGTCCGAACCGTACTCGTTCAGGACGTCCGTGGGCACCACCACGTTGCCCTTGGACTTGGACATCTTCTTGCGGTCCGGGTCCAGGATCCAGCCGGAGATGGCCGCGTGCTTCCAGGGGGCGTTCTTCTGGAGGGCGTCGGCGCGGACCACCGAGGAGAACAGCCAGGTGCGGATGATGTCGTGGCCCTGCGGGCGCAGGTCGAACGGGTACACCTTGCCGAACAGGTCCTCGTTCCGGCTCCAGCCGCCCACGATCTGGGGCGTCAGGGACGACGTTGCCCAGGTGTCAAGGACGTCCGCATCACCGGTGAAGCCGTTGGGCTGGTCCCGCTGCGCCTCGTCGAAGCCGGGAGCTGCGTCAGCGGCCGGGTCCACGGGGAGCAGCTCATCCGAGGGCAGGATGGGGTTGTCGTAGTCCGGGTTTCCCTGTGCGTCGAGGGGGTACCAGACGGGGATGGGGACGCCGAAGAACCGCTGGCGGGAGACCAGCCAGTCACCGTTCAGGCCGGCGATCCAGTTTTCATAGCGTGAGCGCATGAAGGACGGGTGGAAGTCGATGTCCTTGCCCCGGCCGATCAGGCGTTCCCGGCGGTCCTCGTCGCGGCCGCCGTTGCGGATGTACCACTGGCGTGAGGTGACCACTTCCAGGGGCTTGTCGCCCTTTTCGAAGAAGTTCACCGGGTGGGTGATCTTCTTCGGTTCGCCGTCCAGCAGGTCTGCTTCCTTGAGCAGTTCCACCACGGCTTCCTTCGCGGAGAAAGCGGTCTTGCCGGCGATGGCGGCGTACGCCTCCTTGCCGGCGTCGGTGGTGATCCACTCGGGGTTTTCGGCGATGATGCGGCCGTCGCGGCCCATGATGGCGCGGGTGGGGAGCTGCAGTTCGCGCCACCAGGTGACGTCGGTCAGGTCACCGAAGGTGCAGACCATGGCGATGCCCGAACCCTTGTCCGCCTTTGCCAGCGGGTGGGCCTTGACCTCGAGCTCAACGTCGAACAGCGGGGACTTCACGGTCTTGCCGAACAGCGGCTGGTACCGCTCGTCGTCGGGATTTGCCACCAGGGCGGCGCAGGCGGCCAGCAGCTCCGGACGCGTGGTCTCGATGAACACCTTGGTGCCGTCTTCTGCAAAGAAGGGATACCGGTAGTAAGCGCCGGGAACTTCGCGGTCCTCAAGCTCGGCCTGGGCCACGGCGGTACGGAACGTGACGTCCCACAGCGTGGGAGCCTCGGCCATGTAGGCGTCTCCGGCGGCCAGGTTGGCCAGGAAGGCGCGCTGGGACACCGCGCGGGAAGTGTCATCGATGGTGCGGTAGGTCAGGTCCCAGTCGACGGACAGGCCCAGGGTCTGGAACAGGTTCTCGAAGACCTTCTCGTCCTCGACCGCCAGTTCCTCGCAGAGTTCGATGAAGTTCTGCCGCGAGACGACGTCGAAATCGCGCTGGTTCTTGGCAGGCTGCGCCGGGGGACGGTAGCCGGCGTTGTACGGGATGGCGGGATCGCAGCGGACACCGTAGTAGTTCTGGACACGGCGCTCGGTGGGCAGGCCGTTGTCGTCCCAGCCCATGGGGTAGAAGACGTTCTTGCCGGTCATGCGCATGTAGCGCGCCTGGACGTCCGTCTGGGTGAAGGAGAACATGTGCCCCACATGCAGGGATCCCGACGCGGTGGGCGGGGGAGTGTCGATCGAGTAGACCTGCTCCCGGGTGGTGTCGGGGTTGAACTTGTAGGTTCCCTCGGCCAGCCAGCGCTGGGTCAGCGCGGCTTCGAGGCCCTCGAGGGCCGGCTTATCCGGAACGTTGATGGGGGCGGTGGTGGGCGTGTCTGTACCCTGCGTGTCTTCAGCCATTGGGCAATTCTTTCATGCCTGCTTCCATCCCGCCCAACCCATCCCGGGCAGGCGGACGCGGACCGGGATAGCATACGGCCCATGGGAGAGTTTCGGGCCGCCTTTGGCGTGAAGCGCATCTACGAGCCACCGGCGGACGACGACGGCTTCCGGGTGCTGGTGGACCGGCTGTGGGCGCGGGGGATGCCCAAGGAAAACGCCGCCGTCGACCTTTGGCTCAAGGACGTGGCACCCTCCACGGAGTTGCGCAAGGAGTTCAACCACCGCCCGGAGCGGTTTGCGGACTTCAGCGAACGCTACCGGCGTGAACTGGACGGTAACCCAGCCGTGGAGACGCTGCTGGAACTGGCCCGCTCACACCCCCGGATCACCCTCCTTTACGCTGCCAAGAACCCGGAAGCCAACAACGCCCGTGTCCTGCTGGATTACCTCCAGGAACGGCCCGCCGGCTGATCCCGCTAGGGTGGTGCCATGACTGAGGACTTGCAGAAAAAGGCAGCATTGGTGACCGGCGCGAGCAGCGGAATCGGAGAGGCAACAGTGCGTGCGCTGCGCGCCGACGGGTGGACTGTCTTCGCCGTGGCGCGCCGGGCCGAGCGCCTGGCGGCGCTGGAACGAGCGACGGGCGCTGTCGCCATTCCTGCAGACATTGCAGAGGACGACGACGTGTCCCGGCTTCTGGCGGAGGTCACCGGGGCGGGCGGTATCGACACGCTGATCAACATCGCCGGCGGCGCCCGCGGTGCGGACAGGATAGGCGACGCCAACACCGCGGACTGGGAGTGGATGTTCCGGGTCAACGTCCTTGGAACACTGAAGCTCACCCGTGCGTTCCTTCCGATGCTGCGGGCCACCGGCGAGGGCACCGTCCTGAACCTCACCTCTACTGCGGGACTGGACGCGTACGAAGGCGGGGGTGGTTACAACGCTGCCAAGTTCGGGCAGCACGCCATGACCAACGCCCTGCGGCTCGAAGAAGCCGAGTACAACGTCCGTGTCATCGAGGTGGCGCCGGGGCTGGTGCAGACAGAGGAGTTCGCCCTCAACCGCCTGGGAGACGCGCAGTCCGCTGAAAAGGTGTACCGGGGCGTGGAGAAACCCCTGACAGCAGAGGATGTGGCCGACGTTGTGCGGTATGCCGTCAGCGCCCCGCACCACGTCAACCTCGACCAGATCGTCATCCGGCCGGTGGCGCAGGCGGCCACGCACAAGCTCATCAGGAAGGGCTAGGGCACGTGGATGTTCAGGGTGGCCACCACTGCGGCATGGTCCGTGCCCTCGATCCGGTGGACTGAGTACCCGGAGGCGGAAATGTCGCGGCTGGTCACCAAATGGTCCAGCGCGATCCCCGGCAGGCGGTAGCCGCGCATGGGCCAGGTGGGCACCAGCCTCCTGCCCAGGGAGGCCGCAACATCCACCAGGCTGCGGCCGCCGGTTGTCCCGACCAGCAGCGCCCGGAATTCCCGGTGATCACAGGTCGCGTTGAAGTCCCCTGCGAGCAGCAGGGGACCGGAACCGCCGCCGGATCCGGCCACGGCGGCCAGGTCGCTGCGCCACTGCGCGACGGCGTCACCCACCGGCGCCAGGGCGTGGACCGCCACCACCCGCAGGCTGCCCCCGCTGCTGCCGCTAAGGTCGAGGCGGGAGATCGGCATGGCGAACCGCGTTCCCGGCACCGTTCCCGCGTCCTCCAGCGGGTGCGAAGAGTAGATGGCCGTGCCGGCGGCCCGTGCCCGCGCATGTGCCACCCGGTGGGGGAGCAAAGTGCCCAGACCCGCCGCCGCGAGCCGCTGCGCCAGTTCCGGCGTGTACTCCTCCACCGCCAGCAGCTCCACGTGCTGTTCACGGACCAGGTCCACGATGCCGACGGCGTCCGCCTGGCCCAGCTCGGCGTTGATGCTCATGGCGACAAGCGGGACGGGGTGGCCGGCCGCCTCCGCGGCAGGTCCCCGGACGTCGAGGGGGAGAAGCCAGAATGCCTGGCAGCCGGCCAGGCAAACGGCCAGGACCTGCCGCCACCGGCTCCGCCCCAGGAAGGCCAGGAGCAGGGCCGCGGCGGCGGGCACCGCGGCCCAGGGCGTGAACGCCACCAGTTGGACGCCAAGGACGGGCCACTCGACGGGCACTGACCGGAGGGTGGCCACCACTGCCACCGGCAGGGCGGCAGGGAGAAACAGCCATCTGGAGACCGCGGCCAAACGGCGGTGCCCCGCGGAGCGGCCGGGAGCTGTCATGAGGCGAGTCTAGGCAATGCAGCATTCCCGCGTCAGCCCCGCAACTGCCTGAATGGTGCTCCTCTCCGAATGGCACAGGACGCCGCGGCGATAGTAGACTCGATAGGGCGATGACCCGGCAATCACCGGTGAGCTTCCGGAAGAACGCGCAACGCGCCCCTGCAGGGCGGCTGCGCCAGTAGAACCGGACGGGTAAGCCCGTCACAGCAGTAATGAGAGGCCGGGGCAGCAGGTGTTCCTCACGGACACACGCAGCGCCGGTAAGTGAGGTGGTACCGCGGTGGGCGTGCAGTCTTTCAAAGATGGCGCGGCAGCCGTCCTCGCATCCTGAACGGAACATCCGGCCCGGCCGGGGTTCACCGCGCTCAACCCAGGATGTCGAACATGACGTTTTACCCCAAGGCCTCAGCCTCCAGCCCCTCTTCCAACGGCAGCGCCGGCGTTTCCGCCTCCGTGAAGTTCCCGGAGATCGAAGAGCGCATCCTGAAATACTGGGACCAGGATGGCACCTTCCAGGCCAGCATCGACCAGCGCAGCGCCGATGTCCCCGGCGGCGAGCCCGGCAGCAACGAGTTCGTGTTCTACGACGGCCCGCCCTTCGCCAACGGCCTCCCGCACTACGGCCACCTCCTCACCGGCTACGCCAAGGACCTGGTGGGCCGCTACCAGACCCAGCGCGGCAAGCGCGTGGAACGCCGCTTCGGCTGGGACACCCACGGCCTGCCCGCCGAGCTTGAGGCCATGAAGCAACTGGGGATGACGGACAAGACCCAGATCGAAGCCATGGGCATCGACAAGTTCAACGACGCCTGCCGCGCCTCCGTGATGAAGTACGCCGACGAGTGGCGCAGCTACGTCACCCGCCAGGCCCGGTGGGTGGACTTCGACAACGACTACAAGACCCTCAACGTCGAGTACATGGAGTCCGTTCTCTGGGCCTTCAAGCAGCTGCACGACAAGGGCCTGACGTACAACGGCTACCGGGTGCTGCCCTACTGCTGGAAGGATGAGACGCCGCTGTCCAACCATGAACTGCGCATGGACGACGACGTCTACAAGAACCGCCAGGACCAGACCGTCACCGTCACGTTCCCCATCCTCGCGGGGGAATCGGAACTCTCCCGGAAGCTGGCAGGCGTGCAGGCCCTCGCCTGGACCACCACCCCCTGGACGCTGCCCACCAACGCCGCGCTCGCCGTCGGCCCTTCCATCACCTACGCCGTGCTGCCCGCCGGCCCCAACGGCATCAAGGCGGCCTCTGCGGACGCCCCCGTCACGGGAAGCTTCCTGCTGGCAGCGGACCTGCTGGGCAGCTACGCCAAGGACCTGGGCTACGACAGCTTCGAGGATGCAGAAGCCGCGGTCGTGTCCACCCACACGGGTGCCGAGCTGGAGGGTCTGGAGTACCAGCGGCTCTGGGACGACTTCGCCGACAACGAGAAGTACGGCATGGAGAACGCCTGGCGCTTCGTATTGGCCGACTACGTCACCACCACGGACGGAACCGGCATCGTGCACCAGGCGCCTGCCTACGGTGAAGACGACCAGAAGGTCTGCGAGGAGGCGGGCATCCCCGTGGTGCTCTCCGTGGACGAGGGCGCCAAGTTCCTGCCGCTGTTCAAGCACGGCGCCCTCCACGACATCGTGGGGCTGCAGGTCTTCGAGGCCAACAAGCCCATCACCCAGGTGCTCCGTGCCCAGGGCCGGCTGGTCCGCCAGGCCAGCTACGAGCACAGCTACCCGCACTGCTGGCGCTGCCGCAACCCGCTGATCTACCGCGCCGTCTCCTCCTGGTACGTGGAGGTCACCAAATTCAAGGACCGGATGTCCGAGCTGAACCAGGAGATCAACTGGATCCCCGGGAACGTCAAGGACGGCCAGTTCGGCAAGTGGCTGGAAAACGCCCGCGACTGGTCCATCAGCCGCAACCGCTTCTGGGGCAGCCCCATCCCGGTGTGGCAGTCCACGGACCCCGAGTACCCGCGCACCGACGTCTACGGATCCCTGGCGGAGATCGAAGCCGACTTCGGCCGGCTGCCGCTGAACAAGGACGGCGAGGTGGACCTCCACCGCCCGTTCATTGACGAGCTCACCCGGCCCAACCCGGACGACCCCCGCACCCCCGAAGAGGGCCAGTCCATGATGCGCCGCGTGGAGGACGTCCTGGACGTCTGGTTCGACTCCGGCTCCATGCCGTACGGCCAGGTCCACTACCCGTTCGAGAACGAGGCCTGGTTCAACACCCACAACCCGGCCGACTTCATCGTCGAGTACATCGGGCAGACCCGCGGCTGGTTCTACATGCTGCACATCCTGTCCACGGCGCTGTTCGACCGGCCCGCGTTCCGGAACGTCATCAGCCACGGCATCGTCCTGGGCTCCGACGGCCAGAAGATGTCCAAGAGCCTGCGCAACTACCCGGACGTGTCCGAGGTCCTGGACCGCGACGGCTCCGACGCCATGCGCTGGTTCCTCATGTCCAGCCCCATCCTGCGCGGCGGCAACCTGATCGTCACCGAACAGGGCATCCGCGACGGCGTTCGCCAGGTGATCCTGCCGCTGTGGAACGTGTACAGCTTCTTCACCCTGTACACCAACGCGTCCAACGTAGTTGACGGTACTGCCGCGGGATACGACGCCAAACTGCGCTACGAGGGCTACCGGGACACGTTGGACCAGTACCTGCTGGCCAACACCGGCGACCTGGTGCGCAGCATGACCGCGCAGCTGGACACGTATGACATCTCCGGCGCCTGCGACTCGCTGCGGAGCTACCTGGACATGCTCACCAACTGGTACGTCCGCCGCAGCCGGCAACGGTTCTTCGACGAGGACCAGGACGCGTTCGACGCACTGTTCACCGCACTGGAGACCATCACCCGTGCCGCGGCGTCCCTCCTGCCGCTGGTCTCCGAGGAGATCTGGCGCGGCCTGACCGGCGGCCGGTCCGTGCACCTCGCCGACTGGCCGGACGCTGACCTCTTCCCCGCCAACCCCTCCCTGGTGGAAGCCATGGACCGGGTCCAGCAGATCTGCTCCACCGGGTCCTCGCTCCGCAAGGCAGCAAATTTGCGTGTCCGCCTGCCGCTGCAGGAACTCACCGTGGTGGCACCCGGCGCCGGCGCGCTGGAAGGCTTTGCCGCCGTCGTCGCCGATGAACTCAACCTCCGGTCCGTCCGCCTGCTGGACGCCGCCACGGCTTCCCCGGAGGAATTCGGCATCGAGCAGAAGCTGGTGGTTAACGCCCGTGCCGCCGGCCCGCGCCTGGGCAAGAACGTCCAGGTAGCCATCAAGGGTTCGAAGTCCGGCGACTGGTCAGTGGACGACGGCGGTGTAGTCACCGCGGGTGGGCTGCAGCTGGAGCCCCAGGAGTACACGCTGGAGACAGTGGTGGCAGAATCCGACGGCGGTTCGGCGGCCGTTGCCGTGTTGCCCGGCGGCGGGTTTGTCGTCCTAAACACCGAAGTCACCCCCGAGCTGGAGGCCGAAGGCCTGGCGCGCGACACGGTCCGCGCGATCCAGCAGGCCCGGAAGGACGCCGGACTCAACGTCAGCGACCGGATCCGGACCACCGTAACTGCCGCGCAGAACGTGGTGGATGCGCTGCTGGCCAACGCTGAGCTGGTCAAGGGAGAGACGCTGACAGTGGACCTCGCCGCTGAACCGGCCGACGTGGCCGAACCCGCCGTCGTGGTTGAAAAAGTGGAGGCCTAGGACATGACCGACGAATTTTCCGTGGAAAGCGTCTATGCCGAACTGTTGGGCCGGGCGCCGGAAAACAAGATGGAGCCCCGCCTGGCGCCGCTGTTCCGCGCCATGGACGTACTCGGCGAGCCCAACAAGGCGTACCCGATCATCCACGTCACCGGAACCAACGGCAAGACGTCCACCTCGCGGATGATCGAATCCGTACTCCGCGCCCACGGCCTGAGCACCGGCCGCTACACCAGCCCGCACCTGTCCAAGGTCACCGAACGGATCAGCATCGACGGCCACCCGGTGTCGGACGAAACGTTCGTCAGGATCTGGGACGAAATCCGGCCCTACCTGCAGATCGTCGATTCGGAGCTGGAGGCTGAGGGCCAGCCGCGGCTCACCTACTTCGAGTGCCTGACCATCCTGGGCTTCGCCATCTTCGCCGACCAGCCCGTCAACGTGGCCATCATCGAGGTAGGCCTGGGCGGTATCACCGATGCCACCAACGTGGGTGACGGCCAGGTGTCCGTGGTGACGCCGATTTCGCTGGACCACACCGACCTGCTGGGTGACACCACGGAGGACATCGCCTACGAAAAGGCCGGCATCATCAAGCCCGGTGGCTACCTCATCAGTGCAGCGCAGCCCCTGGACGCGGCCCAGGTGCTGCTGGAGAAGGCCAAGGAAGTGGGCGTGCCGTTCCGCTTCGAGGGCGTGGAGTTCGGCGTCGAGTCACGGACCGTGGCCGTTGGCGGGCAGATGGTCACCATCCAGGGCATAGCCGGCCGCTACCCGGACCTGCTGGTGCCGCTGCACGGCGCGCACCAGGCACAGAACGCCGCCGTGGCGGTGGCCGCGCTGGAGGCGTTCTTCGGCGGGGAGAAGGAACTCGACTTCGAGGTCCTGCAGGAAGGCTTCGCCGCGGTGACATCACCGGGCCGCCTGGAAGTGGTGCGTACCGCGCCCACCATCATCGTGGACGCGGCCCACAACCCCGACGGCATCAAAGCCTCCGCTGAGGCGCTGCAGGAGGCGTTCACCTTCACGCGCCTGGTTCCCGTGGTGGGCGTGCTCAAGGAAAAGGACGCGGAGGAGATCCTCCGCGGGCTCAAGGAATCCCTCGGGGGCGTGGCCGAGGAATACTGCTTCACGCAGTCCAACTCACCCCGGGCCGTTCCGGCAGCCGAACTGGCAGAACTCGCCATCGACCTGGGCTTCGGCGAGGACAACATCCATGTCGCCGAGAAGCTGGACGACGCCCTTGAATGGGCGGTGGAGCGGGCTGAAGCGAACGAGGACCTGTCCGGGGCCGTGCTGGTCACCGGATCGATCACCCTGGTGGCCGAGGCACGGATCCTGCTCGGAAAAACGGAGGCGTGACCATGGCGAGACTCACAAAAGCGCAGCGGGAATGGCGCCCCGGCATGCCGAAGAAGCGCCGCTCCACCAAGGTGATGTTTGCCTCCACGGTGCTGCTCCTGGAAGCATTCGTCATGTTCTTTGCCACCCTGGTGGTGTTCGGGTTGCGCCGTGGGGAGTTCCCGCCCGCCCTGATCCTCGGCGTGGGCATTGCCCTCAGTGTGGTCATGATCTTCGCCTGCGCAGTCCTCAACAAACCCTGGGGCATTGGCCTCGGCTGGATCCTGCAGCTCGTCCTGGTCCTCACCGGCATTTTCGAGCCCGCAATGTTCCTGGTGGGCGCGCTCTTTGCGGTGGCCTGGTGGTACGGGATCCGCACTGGCATCCGGCTGGACCGGGAAGCGGCGCAGCGCGAACGCGAGCAGGCCGAATGGGAAGCCACCCACCCGGACCAGGCTGCCGGTCCCGCACAGCCCCAATCCCCGTAAGCCAGTCCCCGTAGACTTGTCCCGAAACCCCACCAACGCATTGGAGCAGTTGTGACTACAGAGCGCACCCTCGTCCTGATCAAGCCCGACGGCGTCGCCCGTAACCTGACCGGCGCCATCCTGGCCCGGGTTGAAGCCAAGGGCTACAGCCTTGTTGAGCTGAAGAAGGTCGACGCCACCCGCGAGCTGCTGGAGCAGCACTACGAGGAGCACGTGGGCAAGCCGTTCTACGAGCCCCTGGTGGAATTCATGCTCAGCGGGCCCGTGGTGGCGGCCATCTTCGAAGGCCACCGCGTCATCGAAGGCTTCCGTTCGCTGGCAGGCACCACGGACCCCACGACGGCGGCTCCGGGCACCATCCGCGGCGATTTCGGCCGGGACTGGGGCCTGAAGGTGCAGCAGAACCTGGTGCATGGCTCCGACTCCACGGATTCGGCGGACCGCGAGATCAAGATCTGGTTCCAGTAATCACGGTTTGCCCGGCGCACTTGCCGTGAAGTGCAGGTGCTGCGGCGAAGGCTAAAAGCCCCGCGAGATGACAGATAAGGCCAATGTTCCTCGTGAACATTGGCCTTATCTGTCATCTCGCGCAGGGGGCGCTGGGGACTGGGGGAGCGGTGGGCCTAGAACCCCGAGGTTCCTGCGAAGACCTGGATGAACGCGAAGAAGATGGTGGCGATCACGGCCACATACAGCAGCGCTGTGATGATCCAACCGGAATCACCCAGGACGCGGGCCGCCCCTGCGGGCATGGGAATAACCCCGGTCGAGATGTTCCGGATGGTGGTCCACACGAAGAGCGGGATCATTGCCGCCCAAACGATCATGCAGAACGGGCACAGGATGTGGATGGCGTACAGGGCCTGGGACCACAGCCAGACGACGAACGCGAAGCCGAGCGTGACCCCCAACTGCAGTCCCAGCCAGTACCAGCGGGCAAAGGTCGCCCCGGAAAGCAGGGCCATCCCCACCGTTATGGTGATGGCGAAGGCCACGATGCCGATGAACATGTTGGGGAAGCCGAACAGCGAGCTTTGCCAGGTCTGCATCACCTGGCCGCAGGAGATCCAGGGGTTCACATCGCACACGGTGGTGTGGTTCGGGTCCTTCAGCACTTCGAGCTTCTCCAGGACGAGCGTCCCGGAGGCAAGCCAGCCTACGATTCCGGTGATGACCAGCAGCCAGCCAAAGGGCCGGTTCCGGGCCATGCGCGGAATGCTTCCGGCGGCACTGGCCTTCGGGTCGGTGGCCCGTTGCTGTTCATGGGCGCTGACGGGGGAGATGCTGGGCATGGGTGTTGCGTCCTTTTCGTCCGGTGCTCCTGTGCCTGATTGTAACGCCGGCGGCTGGGGCCACCACACAGCAATGGGAAGACCAACGCCCGCTTCCGCGGCGATCCCGCGCGGGTATGAGAGAATGAACGTGGCTGGAAGCCGATCCACATTCGGACTCCGGTCCGGTGGTTTGTTCCCAAGACCGCCAATGATGAGCAGGGCAGGCTTCGGATTCTTCCGGCACACCCGCCACTCCATTGGGCGGCACCTGGTTGTGGCACGCAGAACAACGGGTTTTCAGAACATCCGCCGGCTCCCACGGGCTGCCGCACCCCAATGACGGTGCGAACCTGGGAGTATCCACTTGACTTCTGTCAATGCCTGCGGGTGTTGACAATATGTGCCTCAATGGGTGCCGGATGTGGCGGTACGTCAGGGGCAGGAGTGTTGCCACATATGGACAATGATCAGGAACTGGCCGTTAACGATGAAGCAGCGGTTGCCGGGGCTGCTGAACGCAAGAGGGCTCCAAGAACCCGCCGCAAAGCGTCTCCCGGGACCGGGGATGCCCCGGCGGATGCCGTAACCACCGCTCCGGACGCTGCAGGCTCCAACCTCGGCGGAGACGCCCCGGCTGGAGGAACGGCAACTGGAGGAACCGCCACTGACGAAGCCATCACGGAAGAAACCGCCACAGCGCCCAAGGCTCCCGCGCGGCGCACCCGGGCGCGGAAGAAAGCGGACGCAACGGAACCGCTGCCCGCCTTCGCTGCTGAGGCGGAGCAGGTTGCCCCTGCCACTGCATCGGACGCGGCTGCTGAAATCACCGCCGCCGTTCCTGCCCCGGACACCACGGCAGATTCCGAAACCAAGCCCGTTCGCCGTCGTCGGGTAGCCACCCGCAAGGCTGCATCCCCGGTCTCCGCATCCGAAGCGGATTCCGCTGT
The DNA here is from genome assembly GCF_059414985.1 of Arthrobacter sp. SAFR-044. Lineage (NCBI taxonomy): Bacteria > Bacillati > Actinomycetota > Actinomycetes > Micrococcales > Micrococcaceae > Arthrobacter > Arthrobacter sp. SAFR-044. The sequence continues at coordinate 60,247 of NZ_JBPFDN010000004.1, forward strand.
TACCGCTGAAGTGGCGCCGGAACCAGTCGAGCCCGAATCAGTTGTGGCGGAACCGGTGGTGCCCGAGGCCACAGCGGTCGATGCCGCAGCGCAGGGCGCGGAGCAGGCGCAGGAACCGGCAACACAGGAACCTGCAGGTGCACCGGAAGCCTCCGCCGCCCAGGAGCCCGCCGTTACACCCGAAGCCGCCGCTCCAGCTGAGTCCGCAACGCAGGCACAGGCCCCCGAAGCCCCAGGAACGAAGGACGGGGAGCCCGCCACAGCGGCCAGCCCCTTCGGCTCCCTCTTCCTGGAACCCGCGTCCCCCACATCAGTGCTCTTCCAGGCACCGGACCTCACTACTGTTGTCCGGCCTGCCGCCCCCGTCGCCGAGGAGCCTGACGAGGAGGAAACCGAAGACGGCGAGGATTCGGCCAGCCGCCGCCGGCGCCGCAGCCGTGGCCGGAGGGGCCGCAGCCGCACCGGCGACAGGACCGAAGAGGACAACGAGGACGGCAGCGCCGAAGCTGACGCCGAGGACGAAGCCGATGAGGACGCCACCGGCCAGCTGGAGGACGGCGTGACCTCCCGCCGCCGCCGTCGTCGCCGCCGCGGAGACCAGGACCTAGAGCTCACGGGCGGCGGGGATGATGATCCGCCCAACACGGTGACCAGGGTCCGTGCGCCGCGCGCCGTCACTGAAGCACCCGTGAGCAACCGCGTGACCAGCGTTAAGGGTTCCACCCGCCTGGAGGCAAAGAAGCAGCGCCGCCGCGAATCCCGCGATACCGGCCGCCGCCGCACCGTCATTACCGAGGCTGAGTTCCTGGCGCGCCGTGAGTCCGTCGACCGGCAGATGATCGTCCGCCAGCGGGACGACAGAATCCAGATCGCCGTCCTCGAGGACGGCGTCCTGGCCGAGCACTTCGTGTCCAAGACCCAGCAGGATTCGCTGATCGGCAACGTGTACCTGGGCAAGGTCCAGAACGTGCTGCCGTCCATGGAAGCCGCGTTCGTTGACATCGGGCGCGGCCGCAACGCCGTCCTGTACGCCGGCGAGGTCAACTGGGAAGCGGTCAACCTCGAGGGGAAGCAGCGCCGCATCGAAAACGCGCTGAAATCCGGTGACACCGTCCTGGTCCAGGTGACCAAGGACCCCGTGGGCCACAAGGGCGCCCGCCTCACCAGCCAGATCTCGCTGCCCGGCCGTTACCTGGTGTACGTCCCCGGCGGTTCCATGACCGGCATCTCCCGCAAGCTGCCCGACGTCGAACGCAACCGGCTCAAGCGCATCCTCAAGGACCGCCTGCCCGAGCACGCCGGCGTTATCGTCCGCACCGCTGCGGAGGGCGCTTCCGAGGAAGAGCTGACGCACGACATCAACCGGCTCCGCGCCCAATGGGAGGGCATCGAAAGCCAGTCCGCGTCCACCAAGATCCTGGCTCCCGAGCTGCTCTACGGTGAACCCGATCTCACCATCAAGGTGGTCCGCGACGTCTTCAACGAGGACTTCTCCAAGCTCATCGTGTCCGGCGAGGAAGCCTGGGACACCATCGAAGCCTACGTCACCTACGTGGCACCGGACCTTGTGGGCCGCCTTGAGAAGTGGACCAAGGACCAGGACATCTTCTCCGCGTGGCGCATCGACGAGCAGATCCACAAGGCCCTTGAGCGGAAGGTCTTCCTCCCCTCCGGCGGTTCGCTGGTGATCGACCGTACCGAGGCGATGACCGTAGTGGACGTCAACACGGGCAAGTTCACCGGCAGCGGCGGCAACCTCGAGGAAACCGTCACCAAGAACAACCTCGAAGCCGCCGAGGAAGTGGTGCGCCAGCTGAGGCTGCGCGATATTGGCGGGATCATCGTGATCGACTTCATCGACATGGTGCTCGAATCCAACCGCGACCTGGTCCTGCGCCGCCTGGTGGAGTGCCTGGGCCGTGACCGGACCAAGCACCAGGTTGCCGAAGTGACCTCACTGGGCCTGGTCCAGATGACCCGCAAGCGCATGGGAACCGGCCTGCTGGAAGTATTCGGCGAGCAGTGCGAGGCCTGCGCCGGACGCGGCGTGGTGACCCACGACGATCCCGTGGAGCACCGCCGCGCCAATATCGTGGCCGCCGAGCACCACGTTCAGCGCGCCGACACCCGGCCCGAACCCCGCGCGGAAGCCCGTCCGGAAGGGCAGCGGAACGACAATGCCCAGCCCGGCGTCAGGTCCGAACGCAAGCGGCGGCGGGGACGCGGCGGGCAGCAGCCCGAAGCTGCCCCGGCACCTGCCGTCCACGTCCACACCGTCCAGCCGGACCCCGCCGACGCCGAGCGGCACGCCAAGGCAGAGGCCACCAGGCTTGCACTGGCGAACATCGCCGCCGCCGCCCATGCAGCCCACCTGCATGACGATGAAGTGGCAGCGGCCCGGCAGGTGCCTTCCGTGGAGCCTGCGCCGGCACCCGTTGAAGAGGAGCACGACGCCGATGCCCCGGCACGTCCCGCAGCTGTCCTGACGTTCGGGGGCGAGGAAGTCCCGCTTCCGTTCGTGGAGCACGCCGGGGAACAGCATCCCAAGCCTGCCCTGACCCTGGACCGGCTCGCCGAAGCGTTTGCCCACCTCGGTCAGCCCGCTTCTCCGGTGGAGAACGCGCCTGCCAAGACGGCAGAAGCGGTGCAGGCAGCGGAACCGGTCGCCCCGGAACGGCAGCCTGACGGCGGGGAAGCGGAAGCCCGTGCCGCCGTCGCAGCTGAAGCTCCGGCCGAAAAGGACTACTCGGACCACACGCTGGAGCAGTCCCGGCAACGCCGGCCGCGGCGCCACCGCGGCGCCAGCCGTGCCCAGGGAGCCGCCAACGAGACCGCCGTCCAGCACCACGAGAACGTCCAGGCGGCAGGCACCGGGCACTCGCACGCAGCCAAGGCCCCCGAGCCGGCGAAGAACCAGCCGGAACCGGGCAAGGCGGCCGAGGAACCCATCATCCTCGGCGTGGGCGTGCCCGCCTCGGAGCTCTAGACCAGGCAGGCTAACCAGCAGTCCCCGCTTTGTGGACAGTTCCCCCGAGAATTCGAGGGGGAACTGTCCACAGGGCGGGGACTTTCCACATGCCCGGGCGGTGTCATCCTTTCCGCCGGACGCGGCCTACGGGCTAGGGTGGAAACCGACACGGGGTGCCGCGCAGAAGGCCGGCTGAGATCCAGACCCGTTGAACCTGTCCGGCTAGTACCGGCGAAGGGATGTCTCTTGTCTTCGACCCTTTCCATGCCCCTGTCAGTTGCCCCCGAGGTGCCCGCCACGTTGCCGGCAGGCCGGGACGTCCCGCGCGTCCTCTCCATTGCGGGCTCCGACCCCTCAGGGGGCGCAGGTATCCAGGCCGACCTTAAAAGCATTGCCGCCCACGGCGGATACGGCATGGCTGCCATCACCGCCCTGACGGCACAGAACACCCGAGGTGTGCAGTCCGTCCATGTTCCTCCCGCCGCCTTCCTGGCTGAGCAGCTGGATGCGGTCAGCGACGATATTTCCATCGACGCCGTCAAGATCGGCATGCTGGGGGACGAAGCGGTGATCCGCACTGTCCGCGGGTGGCTGGCCAAGGTGCGTCCCGCCGTCGTGGTCCTCGACCCGGTGATGGTGGCCACCAGCGGAGACCGGCTGCTGAAGGAATCCGCGGAGGCTGCCCTCCGGGAACTGCTCCCGCTGGCCCACCTCATCACCCCTAACCTCCCGGAGCTTGCCATGCTGGTGGGCGGGGAGCCTGCGCAGAGCTGGGCTGCCGCGCTGGACCAGGGGAGGCGCCTTGCGGGTGCCACCGGGGCCACCGTGCTGGTTAAGGGCGGCCACCTTGCAGGTGCCGACTGCCCGGATGCGCTGGTGAACACGGCCGGCCTCCTGTCGCAGGAAGTGGTGGAGGTGCAGGGCAAGCGCATCTCAACCCGCAATAGCCACGGCACCGGCTGCTCCCTGTCCTCCGCCATGGCCACGGTCCAGGCCCGCCTGGGTGACTGGGAGGCATCGCTCCGGACGGTCAAGCCATGGCTGGCCGGCGCCCTTGAAAACTCGGAACAGCTTGAGGTGGGCCAGGGAAACGGCCCGGTGCACCATTTCCACCATGTGCGGCCGGCACTGGCCGAGGGCGGCTTCGCTGCACGGCTGTGGGCGGAAGCCCAGCAGGACCTCGAGGACATCTACGCCTTGGATTTCATCCACGGGCTGGCCTCCGGCGACCTTGCCGAGAAGGACTTCGCTTACTACCTGGCGCAGGATGCCCTTTACCTGAACGGCTACTCCCGGGTCCTTGCCCGGGCGAGTGCCCTGGCCCCCTCCGAGGCCGAGCAGCTGTTCTGGGCCGGATCCTCGCAGCAGTGCCTCGAAGTGGAGTCGGAACTGCACCGCTCCTGGCTCAGCACCCGCCCCGCCCAGGGCGGACTTGGCCCGGTCACCAAGGCCTACGTGGATCACCTCACTGCAGCGTCGGCGTCGGGCAGCTACGCAGTCCTGGCCGCTGCAGTCCTGCCCTGTTTCTGGCTCTACGCGGAGGTCGGTGAAAAGCTGCACGCCCAGTTCCTTGCCTCGGGGGAGCCGGACGGCCACGCCTACGCAGCCTGGCTCCGGACCTACGCCGACGAGGGCTTCGCCGCAGCCACCCGCCGGGCCATCGCCATCGTGGATGCAGCAGGCCTGAAGGCCTCCGACCATGAGAGGGCGGCCATGGTGACCGCGTTCAAGCAGTCCTGCCGGCTGGAAGTGGAATTCTTCGACGCGCCGAGGCTGCATTCCTGACCCGTGCCGGCGGCGCCGCCGGTATCATTGAGGAGCACGGTTGCGGTGCTGCCTGTTGGGTGTGGTTACTACCACAGCCGGGCCGCCGGAACCAGCCTCATTTGCGGCCGTAGATGGATTTAGCGTATTCTGGATCTTCGGTGCTTACGCCAACACTTGGGTTATGACCCCACGGCGTTGAGGCACAGCGAGAATCCCGGCTTTTCCGAGTCGGTTCCGCACGCAAATTTTGTAATAAACGTCGAGAGAAGTGAGTTCCCAAGTGGTGTACGCGATTGTCCGCGCAGGCGGCCGCCAAGAGAAGGTTTCCGTTGGAGACTTCGTTACCCTGAACCGCGTCGCCGGTGGAGCCGGCAGCACCATCGAGCTGCCCGCACTGCTCCTGGTTGATGGTGACAAGGTCACCTCCGCCGCCGCCGACCTGGCCAAGGTAACTGTTACGGCTGAAATCCTCCAGGACCTGCGTGGTCCTAAGATTGTCATCCAGAAGTTCAAGAACAAGACCGGCTACAAGAAGCGCCAGGGTCACCGCCAGGAACTGACCAAGGTCAAGATCACCGGCATCAAGTAACCGCCGGTTACTGTTCAGGTATTTCAACAGATTCCCCAGAATTTAGAGGCAGGCATTTCAGATGGCACATAAAAAGGGCGCGAGCTCCACTCGCAACGGCCGCGATTCCAACGCTCAGTACCTCGGCGTCAAGCGCTTCGGCGGCCAGGTAGTTTCCGCAGGCGAGATCATCGTCCGCCAGCGTGGCACGCACTTCCACCCCGGCGCCGGCGTTGGCCGTGGCGGGGACGACACCCTGTTCGCACTGACCCCGGGCGCCGTTGAATTCGGCACCCGCCGCGGTCGTCGCGTGGTCAACATCGTTGCTGCTGCAGCTGCAGAGTAACAACCAGTTCTGAAGCGGTGGAGCGGGCCTGAGGGTCCGCTCCACTGTTCTTTTAACAGCATTACAATCGATGTGGCGTCTCCGGGCGCCACATAAACAGCACCTGAGGAGATCCACGTGGCCAGCTTTGTAGACCGGGTAGTACTGCATGTATCCGGCGGAACCGGCGGCCACGGTTGTGTCTCCGTCCACCGCGAGAAGTTCAAGCCACTGGGCGGGCCCGACGGCGGCAACGGCGGCAACGGCGGCGACGTGATCCTTCGCGTGGACCACCAGACCACCACCCTCCTTGACTACCACCACGCACCGCACCGGCACGCGAGCAACGGCGGCCCCGGCATGGGCGACTGGCGCGGCGGCAAGAACGGCGAGACCCTGGTCCTGCCAGTGCCGGACGGCACCGTGGTCAAGACCAAGGACGGCGAGGTCCTGGCCGACCTCGTGGGCGAGGGTGCCGAGTTCGTGGCAGCTGCCGGCGGCATGGGGGGACTTGGCAACGCCGCCCTGTCCTCACAGAAGCGCCGTGCTCCAGGCTTCGCGCTGCTCGGCATCGAGGGCGACTCCCGGGACGTCGTCCTGGAGCTTAAGTCCATTGCCGATATCGCGCTGGTGGGCTTCCCGTCCGCCGGCAAGTCCAGCCTCATCGCGGCCATGTCGGCTGCGCGCCCCAAGATCGCCGACTACCCGTTCACCACCCTGGTCCCCAACCTCGGCGTGGTGCAGGCCGGCGAGGTGCGGTTCACCATTGCCGATGTCCCCGGCCTCATCGAAGGTGCCAGCGAGGGACGGGGCCTGGGGCACAACTTCCTCCGCCACGTTGAGCGCTGCGCGGCCCTGGTCCACGTGCTTGACTGCGGCACCTTGGAATCGGACCGTGACCCGCTCACGGACCTCGCCATCATCGAAGGTGAGCTGGAGAAATATGCCGTCGACATGAGTTACGCGGGGCAGGACGGCGAAGTGGTTCCCCTGAACCACCGTCCCCGGCTCGTGGCCCTGAACAAGGTGGACCTGCCCGACGGCAAGGACATGGCGGAATTCGTGCGCCCGGAACTCGAATCGCGTGGCTACCGCGTCTTTGAAGTGTCCGCCACCAGCCATGAGGGCCTCCGGCAGCTCGGCTTCGCCATGGCGGAGATCGTCAAGGCCGCCCGCGACGCCGTGGCGGCCGCCCCGCCCAAGGTGCAGCCTGCCGTGCTGCGCCCGCGTGCCGTCAATGAAGCCGGGTTCAAGATCCGGCGCGAGGAAAAGAACCTGGAGCCGCTGTTCCGCGTCCTGGGCGAAAAGCCTGTGCGCTGGGTCAAGCAAACCGATTTCACCAATGAAGAGGCCATCGGCTACCTCGCGGACCGGCTCGCCCGGCTCGGCGTGGAAACCGAACTGTTCAAGCAGGGAGCCAAGCCGGGTGACACGGTAGTCATCGGCGAGGACGACGGCGTCGTCTTCGACTGGGAGCCCACCATGATGGCAGGGGCTGAGCTCCTGGCCTCACCGCGCGGCACCGACGTCCGGTTCGCCGATATCGGTGACCGCCCCACCCGCAGCCAGAAGCGCGAAGAGCAGCAGGAGCGCCGTGACGCCAAGGCTGCCGCCCGCGCCGAGCTTGAAGCGGAGCGGAAGGCCGGGATCTGGACCGAGTCCGTCAGCGGCCGCCGTGCCGCCCAGCCCGTCAAGGAAAGCGGACTGGAAGCGGACGATGACCTCTAGGGGCACGACTGCGGTACCGGCCGGGCGCGCCGCGGACAGAAGTGCGCTGGCCGGTGCCCGCCGGATCGTGGTCAAGGTGGGCTCCTCCTCGCTGACCAGCATCAAGGGCGGCATCTCCGAGGAATCACTGACCGCCCTGGCCGACGCCCTGGCGGCCAAGCGCAACGCAGGCGCCGAGATCATCCTGGTGTCCTCGGGCGCCATCGCCGCGGGACTGGCTCCGCTGGGGCTGGCAAAACGGCCCCGCGATTTGGCTACGCAGCAGGCCGCGGCCAGCGTGGGCCAGGGGCTCCTGATGGCGCGGTACACCCAGGCCTTCGGTGCGCACGGCGTCACGGTCAGCCAGGTCCTGCTGACGGCCGAGGACCTGATGCGGCGCAGCCAGCACAGCAACGCGCTCCGGGCCATGGACCGGCTGCTCAACCTTGGGGTGGTCCCCGTCGTCAACGAAAACGACACCGTGGCCACCCACGAGATCCGCTTCGGCGACAACGACCGGCTCGCCGCCTTGGTGGCGCACCTGGTGCGCGCCGATGCACTTGTGCTGCTGTCCGACGTCGACTCCCTCTATGACGGCCCGCCCGCCCACGGTGCCAAGCGCATCCCGCTGGTCACCGGCGCGCATGACCTCGAGGGCGTCTCCATCGGCAAAGCAGGCAAGGCAGGCGTGGGCACCGGGGGCATGATGACCAAAGTGGAGGCGGCCAACATGGCGGCAGGATCGGGGATCCACGCCCTGGTGACCTCTACTCCCAACGCTGCCGCCGCCCTGAACGGCGAGGACGTGGGCACGTGGTTCTCCGTTAACGGCTCCCGCAAGCCGGTCCGCCTCCTGTGGCTGGCGCACGTTGCCTCGGTGCAGGGCCGGCTGGTCCTGGACGACGGTGCGGTTCGCGCCGTGCGGCACCACCGCACATCCCTCCTGCCCGCGGGCATCTCCGCCGTGTACGGCGACTTTGAAGCGGGCGACGCCGTCGAGCTGGCGGGAGCCGACGGCACCGTCGTTGCCCGCGGACTGGTGAACTACTCGTCGGAGGAACTGCCGCGGATGCTGGGACGGTCCACGCATGAGCTGGGCGAGGCACTGGGCAGCGGCTATGACCGTGAAGTTGTTCATGTTGACGACCTGGTGCTGGTCTGAGCTGCCGCCTCGCCTAAACTTGGATCATGACTGAAGCCCTGATCCATACTGCTGGAAATTCCGGAACCACTGCTGCCCAGGCGCAGCCGGGTACCTCAGCAGAACCGGTATCGGCCGAGGTGCCCCCTTCCGCTTCCGCTGCCGAGGTGGAGGCGGCCGTCCACGCCATCACGGACCGGTGCCGCCATGCCGCCCGCCGGATGGCCACCGCCAACCGGGCGTGGAAAGACCGTGCCCTCCGCGCCGTCGGTGCCGCCCTGCAGGAGAACGTCCCGGCCATTCTCGCGGCTAACGCGATGGATGTGCAGCGGGGCAAGGCCAACGGCACCTCCGCCGCCCTGCTGGACCGGCTTACCCTCACCGAAACCCGCGTAGCCGGGCTCGTGGCGGCCCTGGAGAACCTGGCCAACCTGCCCGATCCCGTGGGGAATGTGGTCCGCGGCCAGACGCTCCCCAACGGGCTGCGCCTGCGCCAGGTCAACGTGCCCATGGGCGTGGTGGCTGCTATCTACGAGGCACGGCCCAACGTCACCGTTGACATCGCCGGGCTGGCCCTCAAGAGCGGCAACGCCGTCATCCTGCGCGGCGGCAGCGCAGCAGAAGCCACCAACCAGGTGCTGGTGCGGATCCTGCGCGAAGCCCTGGAATCCGTGGGCCTCCCCGCCGACGCAGTCCAGACCGTGGACATGTACGGCCGTGCGGGCGCTGCGGTCCTGATGAAGGCCCGCGGCAGGGTGGATGTACTGATTCCCCGCGGCGGCCGCGACCTGATCCAGACTGTGGTCACCAATTCCGCCGTGCCGGTCATCGAAACGGGGGAGGGAAACGTCCACATCTTCATCGATGAGTCCGCTGACGAGAACATGGCCGTGGAGATCCTGCTCAACGCCAAGACGCAGCGGCCCAGTGTCTGCAACACGGTGGAGACACTGCTGGTCCACTCGGGCTCAACGGTGCTGCCCGCCGTCGCCGCCGCCCTGCGCAACGCCGGCGTCCGCCTGCACGTTGACGGGCGGATCCAGGCCGCGCTGCCCGGCGTCGAAACCGACGCAGCGACCGACACGGACTGGGCTACCGAGTACATGGACCTGGACCTTGCCGTAGCCATGGTGGACAGCCTGGACGAAGCCGTCCAGCACATCCGGACCTGGTCCACCGGGCACACGGAAGCGATCCTCACCAACAGCCTCGCCAACGCAGAACGGTTCATCGCGGAGGTGGATTCTGCGGCGGTGATCGTCAACGCCTCCACCCGGTTTACCGACGGCGGGGAGCTGGGCCTTGGTGCGGAGGTGGGCATCTCCACCCAGAAGCTGCATGCCCGCGGCCCCATGGGCCTGACCGAGCTCACCACCACGAAGTGGATCGTCCAGGGCGAAGGCCAGGTCCGCGGGTAGCAACGCGGTAACATAGACCAGAACCCGGAAAGCAGCGGAAGGTTCCGCTGGCTTTAAATCCTTGAACAAGGGGAGAAAATGCTGCTCCAGCAGATTGCCACGTCCGTCGCCGCCGCAGGCGAATCAGGCCATGAGGAGCTTGCCCCGCTGTGGGCTGAACCGTGGGTCTTCGGCGTGTCCATGTTCGGCATCCTGGTGGTGCTGATGCTCATCGCCTGGTCGTACAACAACCTGGGCAACCGGCACACTGCTACGGAGGAGCACGCGGATCCGCACCGCCAGCACCCCAACAAGCACGATCGCGGGCAGGGCCACTAAGATTTCCCACAACCTGCACCGCAATGGGGCCCGGGGGAGGCTTCGGCTGGGCGTGATGGGCGGGACCTTCGATCCGATCCACCACGGCCACCTTGTAGCGGCCAGCGAAGTCGCAGCGGAGTTCGACCTCGACGAGGTGGTCTTCGTCCCCACCGGGCAGCCATGGCAAAAGTCGCATAAACAGGTCAGCGAACCTGAGCACCGCTACCTGATGACGGTCATTGCCACTGCGTCCAATCCGCGCTTCACCGTGAGCCGTGTCGACGTTGACCGTCCGGGTCCCACTTACACCATCGACACCCTGCGTGACCTGCGGGCACAACGCCCCGACGCCGACCTGTTCTTCATCACCGGCGCGGACGCCCTGGCGCAGATCCTGTCCTGGAAGGACATTGACGAACTGTGGTCGCTCGCCCACTTTGTGGGCGTCACCCGGCCCGGGCACGTCCTTGACGGCATGGGCCGTGACGACGTCAGCCTGCTCGAAGTGCCGGCCATGGCCATCTCGTCGACAGACTGCCGCGTCCGCGTGGCCGCGAACCACCCAGTCTGGTACCTGGTCCCGGACGGGGTGGTCCAGTACATCGCCAAGTACGGCCTGTATTCCGACGCAACCGCAGGCGTGGATGACCCAACGTCCCAAGCACGCGAACCAGCCAGTACTGAATGAGTTCTCAATGAGTCAGGAACAGCCCCCAATCCGCAGCCGCCGGGAACTCCGGAAGGCCAGGGACGCCCACCAGGCCACCCCGCCTGCCGCGGAGCAGCGCCAGCCTGCCGCCGGCCGGCCGGCTCAGAGCGCACCCTCGGGGGACGGTCAGGATCCGGCGGCCCGTCCCGGTCCCGCCGGGGCAGCCGCCCCCGCAGCGCGCCCCCAGGCTGCGGCAGACCCGACGCCCACGCAGCGCTCCTCCCAGATCCGTGCCCGCGACCGTGCCGCCCTGCGCACCATCAAGGAACTTGAGGAAAAGGAAGGGCAGCTTGCTGCCGGCGGGCCACCCACCAGGCGCCAGCTGCGGTTGCAGCAGCTCAAAGAGCAGGCGCTGACTGCTGCCAACCCCATCGTTCCGCCCGCCACTGCTCCGGCACCCAAGGCAGCGCCGTCAAGCGAAGGGACCGCCAGGGCAGGGGAGACGACGGACCGCCCCAAACCGGCTCCCGGCAGCGCCCCGGCGGGCATGACCGTGGAACAGGCCTTGGAGGCGCGCGAACTGATCGCCGCGCAGGCCAGGAATCAAATCGCCAAGATGGAGCACATCGCCTCCCTGGATCCGGAAGCCGTGGATCCGGACATCCTGGCGGAGCAGATTGCCCTCGCCGAACGGGCCGCGGTCATGAACCGCCGCGCCATGGCCCGGCAGAAGCTGGCCGAGCAGGCCGGCACTCCCGCCGGTGGCCAGGGCACGGATTCCGGCGCGCAGGACAAGCCCGGTCCGTCCACTGCCAGCAACCTGGCCATGGTGACGCCGCTGGAGTTCGTGAAGGTCCCCGGCGTGGAGCGGCCGGTTATGAAGCCGCCTGCCACGTCGCATGTCCCGGTCACCACCCGGCCCGGTACCAAGGTTCCCGGCACCAAGGTACCCGGTGCTGGGAAACGGAGGCCTGCCGCCCGTCCCAAGGCGCCAGCCGCGGACCCGGCCACCGGCCGCTCCCAGGTCATCGCGCGTGCCGAGGCCGCTGCCAAAGCCGCCAGCCGTCCCCAACCGGTTTCGCGCCCGGCGGGCCAGTCGGAGGACCTCTTTGAGGATCTTCCCCGGGTTCCTGCGCGGTCCGCGTACGGCCTGGATCCGCTGGATGCCGCCACTGCGGGCCTGACCCGGGCCCGGCGGAACCGCATCCTCCAGTTCTGCATCCTCGCGTTCGGGATTCTGGCCCTCGTCGCCGGCATCATCCTGATCGTCAGCGGCATGTCCCGCTGACCCGCCAGGCCGGCATCAATACTTAACCCAAACAAGGAGTCCCGTGACTGCAACAGAATCGTCCATCGCCATAGCCCGTACGGCTGCAAAAGCCGCGGCTGACAAGATCGCCCAGGACATCGTCGCCATGGATGTGAGCGAACGCCTGGCCCTCGCCGATGTTTTCCTCATCGCATCGGCGCCCAGCGAACGCCAGGTCAACGCCATCGTGGACGGCATCGAGGAAGAACTCGCCAAGCAGGACCTGCGGCCCGTGCGCCGCGAGGGCCGGTCCGGCGGCCGCTGGGTCCTGCTGGATTACGCCGACGTCGTGATCCATGTCCAGCACGAGGAAGACCGCGTGTTCTACGCCTTGGAGCGTCTCTGGAAGGACTGCCCCGTGGTGGACCTGCAGCTCGGCGACGACGCATCCGCCAAAGCCGGTGCCGTTTCCGAGGCCGAATAGACCCCGCGCGGCGGCGAATATTCCCGATTTGGAATTTTCGGAATTGCTGTTCTAAGATATTTGAGTTGCTTCGGGGGGAGACCCTGAAGAAAGCAACGCAGAGCAGCAACAATCCGG